>JAEZVS010000117.1 GCA_023443145.1 Bacillota bacterium
ATGCCCGGCGACAACGTCAAAATGTCGGTTGAACTCATCAGCCCCATCGCCATGGAAGAAGGCCTCCGTTTCGCTATTCGCGAAGGCGGTCATACTGTAGGCGCCGGCGTGGTGTCCAAAATCAACGGTTAAATAAAACAAAAAATCCGCACGCATGTCGCGTGCGGATTTTTTTATCTATATGGCGCCATATGCCGAAGATGAAAAAAGTTAGCTATTTTTAAATTAAAATCCGGAAAATAGGTGATTAAGGGTAAATCATACGGGGTAAGTGTTCAATAGCAGGCGAAGAGCGCTTGCCACAAAACTTTTAGAGAAAACAGGAGGAAGCAATATGTCACAAATCAATCAGGAAATTGTTGATTTTAAAGTTCAGGCCTTTCGTCAGAACGATTTTGTGGAAGTGTGCAAAGACGATCTGAAAGGCAAATGGAGTGTGTTCTTCTTCTATCCGGCTGACTTTACCTTTGTCTGCCCCACCGAGTTGGAAGACCTTCAAAACAAGTACGATGAATTCAAAAAAATCGGCTGTGAAATTTATTCGGTGTCCTGCGATACCCATTTTGTACACAAAGCCTGGCATGAAAGCTCGGAACGCATCGGTAAAATTGAATACACCATGCTGGCCGACCCCACCGCTGTGCTGGCAAAAGGATTTGATGTTTATATTGAAGAAAACGGCTTGGCCGAACGCGGCACCTTTGTGGTGAACCCGGAAGGCAAGATTGTGGCTTATGAAGTCAATGCCGGCAACGTGGGCCGCAATGCCGATGAACTGCTGCGTAAAGTGCAGGCCCTGCAATTTGTGCATGAACATGGCGATGAAGTATGCCCTGCCAAATGGCAGCCGGGCGCTGAAACACTGAAACCCAGCTTTGATTTGGTTGGCAAACTTTAAGAAATGCACATGCTGCCTGCTTGTCAGGCAGCTTTTTTTTTGAGAGACGGCCGCCTGATGAAGGCCCGTCGATCGGTTCAATATATCATCGATTTGATTTAGAAAGAGGATTTTCTATGGAACAAAAAGACAATTTATATGACCTGGTGATTGTTGGTGGCGGCCCTGCCGGTCTTACGGCAGCCCTTTATATGGCGCGGGCCCGTTATAAGACGTTGGTTATCGAAAAAGAAGATGTGGGCGGGCAAATTGCCATCACCGGCGAAGTGGTCAACTATCCGGGGGTAAGCTACACCACCGGCGCTCACCTCATGGAGACCATGCGCGCACAGGCCGAAGCCTTCGGCGCCACCATTGTATCCGGTGAGGTGGTGCAGTTTGATTTGGATCAAAATGTAAAAAGTCTCACCACCGCCGATGGTCACGTGTATGAAGGATTGACAGTGATTTTGGCCACCGGGGCCAATCCGCGTCACATCGGCTTTAAAGGGGAAGAAGAATACCGCGGACGGGGCGTGGCTTACTGCGCCACCTGTGACGGCGAATTTTTCACCGATATGGACATCTTTGTGGTGGGCGGCGGCTTTGCGGCTGCGGAAGAAGGCATGTTCCTTACCCGCTACGGCAAAAAAGTGACCTATATTTTGCAAACCGATGATTTTACCTGCGCCAAAAGCATTGCCGATGAAGTGAAGGCCCACGATAAAATTGACATTCATTATCAGACCGAAGTGGTGGAAGTGGGCGGCGAAGGGAAAATGACCTACGCCGTTTTTAAAGATTTGACCACCGGCAACACCTGGCGTTATGATGCGCCGGAAGGTGCCGGCTTCGGCCTCTTTGTGTTTGCGGGCTATGTGCCCAATACCAAGGCTTTTCAAGGATTGGTGTCGCTGGATGATTACGGCTACATCATCACCTCCAGCGAACAGGCCACCAACCGTTCCGGCGTCTATGCGGCGGGGGATGTGTGCATCAAAAACCTGCGTCAGGTGGTGACCGCCGTTTCCGACGGCGCCATTGCCGCCACCTCTGCCGAAAAAGAAGCGGCCCGTCTGCATAAGGTGTTGGATTTGCCGCCCTTTGAAGTGAAAGCCACCCGCATTGACCACGGTGACATGGCGGCGGAAAAAGAAGCGCCTCAGCGGGCCGAAGATGCGAAAGGCGCCTTCCTGCCGGAGGATATGAAAGCACAGGTGGCGCAAGTGATGGAAAAATTTGCAAGCACCATTACGGTGGAAGCCTGTGTCAACGACACGCCCTTGGGTCAAAACATGCGCGGCTTTGCCGGGGAAATCCAAGGCTTATCTGATAAAGTTCAGGTCACGATCACCGAAGGGGCCGAAGAGGCCGTGATTCAAGTACGGCGCGCGGATGGTGCATTGAGCGGCGTTCGCTTTATGGGCGTGCCCGGAGGCCATGAATTCAACTCCTTTATTTTGGCCCTTTACAATGTGGCCGGTCCCGGGCAAGCGTGGAGTGACGCCGAAAAAGAGGCGGCCGCAGGTATTTCTGCACCCATCGACTTGAAAGTGGTGGTGTCTCTTTCCTGCACCATGTGTCCCGATGTGGTGCAGGCTGCCCATCGACTGGCTGCGGAAAAGCCGGAAGTGACCGCCACCATGATCGATATGCAATATGTGCCGGAACTGCGCCAAAAGCACAACATCATGAGCGTGCCCTGCCTGATTGTCAACGATCAGGATGTGAGCTTCGGCAAGAAAAATCTGGAACAAATACTGGCTCTGCTTAAATAAAGCATTTAAAAAGGCTATGGATGACAGAAATTCATAACATACAGGTGATGATAGACGGCCAAACAGTCCATGGAATATAAAAAAAACATTTGGAATCATGCTGAGGAACCTTTATAATAAGCAAACAAAGGCTGTGAATGATGTGCGCCTTTGAGAAAAAGCCAATGAAGAAAATGTGAGGTGAACGGCATGAGAATGAAAAAATGGTTGACCGGGATGCTATGCGGGGCGCTTTTGGTGCCCTCTCTGGCGTGGGCAAATCCCGCAGATATCACATTGAGAATTGATGATGCCACTCTTGGGAGTACGGCAGAACAGGGCTGCATTTATATCAATGACGCAGGCCGCACCATGGTGCCTTTGCGTTTGGTGAGCGAGAGTCTGGGTTATGATGTGACGTGGCAGCCGGACGGCGCCATTCAGATGACCGCTAAAGACGGTGTACGCAACGTGATGCTTCGCGTCGGCGACAAGCGGTATGCGTCAAACGGTCAAACACGGCAATTTTCTGTTGCGCCGCTGCTCAAAGAAAACCGCACCTATTTGCCGATTCGGGATATGGGAGAACTGTACGGCCATGTTTATTGGGAGAAAGACTCCCGCACCGTCTGGCTTTCCACCAAAGGGGAGAGGGATTATCAGGTGTTGGACGGCCGTCTCTTCTATGCCGATGGTCAAAACCTGAGCGAGGTGAGGCTCCCCCAAGGCCATGCCATCACCAAAGATGTAGGCGTGGATCCCATTATGGGGAAGAAGCGTTTTGGCGAAAGCGTCTACTTGGCTATTAAAGAAAAGACTGCCTGGAATGAGCCGATGCCCCTTTATCGGGCAGAGGGCAACCGCCTGACCTATCTCACGCATATTTTTCCATCTCAATTTTTAGTCGATGGCGATACGGTCTATTATACCGACGGCGTCGGCGCCGCCGGATGGTCCAATGAGATTCATCCTGAGCGTCTCTATGTGGCGAAAGTGGGCGGCGACACCAAGGCTTATGCACTGGATTTTGCAGTGAATGTGTGTACCCTCGGTCTGAAAGACGGCCAACTCATCGCCACCGATGAAACCGGTCACGAAAAACCCATTGATTTAAGCCGCATTCAGCCGGAAAACATTTCTGTATAGAACATCAAAAATCTCCCTGCCACTGGTGGCAGGGAGATTCTTCTTGCGTTGCGGACTTTTCATGCCGGCCACGGGAAGCATTGGCGATGAAAAGAGGGCCACAGGCCACACGCTATGCGGCGCGGCTTTCGCCGGTGGCGTAATCGATGACGACGCCCGGTTGGCTGTTGTAGCAAAATACATTGTAAGAGATGCCGGCGCCCTGGTCTTCCACGGATAAGGCTTCCATCTGCACGCCGGTGGCCACCAGGTCGTTTCCTCGATAAAGGGGCGTCACCCGATAAAGCACGTGATGGCCCGTCTCTTTGACGTAGTCGGCCACCATGTTTTCAAAGGGGAGCATCCCTTCTATATTTAAATAGCGGGTGCCGGTGATGAGGTTTTGCGGATTGGCGTTTTCCGCGCTCAGCTGATAGCCGATGAGGTGGCAGCGGTTGTAGAGATATTTGCCGTTGATGTGGTCATAGCGCACCGTGTGCCATCCGGATGGTTTCACCTGGCCAATGGCGCCTCTTTTTTCAGTGGGCATGGTTTCCGTGCCGACCATGGCCAAAGCGGTGCCGGTGCGGCCCAGTTCATCTAAGGGGCTGTATTGTTCAAAAGCGCCGCGCGTTTTCAAATCGTCGCTAAATTGAGGGATGTTGTCGTTGAGAGGGACGTAAGCCGTCTCGCCGGTGAAAGGGGGGAGAGTAGATAAATCGTAAGAAGGCGCAGGGGTTTCGCTGCAGCCGGCTAGGAGCAGGGCAAGGACAAATAGAAGGGCAATGAGAAGCCCTTGCCGCTTTTTTAGAAAGACGACGGTCATTTTCGATACCTCTGCTCGGTGATTTTTTCATGAGAATGGCCGCTGTATTCTTGCGTCTCTGCCAGCTGAAAGCCCAAAGCGCCAAGGTCTAAATGAAAGTGGCCATCGGCAGGATAACGGCGATGCCACCAAAAGATCACCAGTTCATCTAATTGAGCCAAGGCTTGTTCATCTGGCGGTGCATCAAAGAAAATGCCGTCTTTGGGAGCGGCTTTTTTAAAGGGCGCGTCATCCACACAAAGATTTTCCGCCGAAAGATCATCAAAGGCACGGGCAGCGGCAGGCCGGTACCAGAGGGTATGGGGTTCGCACAAGGCCAGCATGCGTGCGCTGACGTTTCGGTCGGTGCTTTGCAAACGTCCGTTAAAGCACATGCCAAAGGCTTCATCTAAGCATAAAAATCCAATCATGGTTGGTATCCTCCAAAAAAAGCCGCCCGTATCCGGGCGGCTTGTAATTTTATTCGACTTCCGGTTGAATGAGGCCGTAACGCCCATCTTTGCGGCGGTAGATTACATCCACCTGATCGCTTTGGGCGTTTAAGAAAACAAAGAAGTCGTGGTCTAAGAGTTCCATTTGCATGATGGCTTCTTCCGGATCCATCATGCGCACAGCGAAGCGTTTCACCTTTACGATTTTGTCGTCGGCCTCTTCTTTGGCTTCGGCCATTTGTGCATTTTCCATGGCCATGAGCTCACCCACATTGATCTCGGTTTGTTTGCTCTTGCGATTGATGCGGGTTTTATATTTTCGGACCTGCCGCTCAATTTTTTCGACGATGTTATCGATGGAGGTATACATATCACCGGATGTGTCTTCTGCACGCAGAATAAACCGGTTGATGGGAATGGTGGCTTCCGCAATGTGGGAGCCTTTTTCAACGATGAGGGTCACAGTGCCTTGAAGTTCATTGGTAAAGTATTTTTCCAATTTCTGAAAACGCTTTTCTACGTAAGATTCCAAAGCCTCGGTGACTTCGACGTTGCGTCCTTTGATTGTGAGTTTCATATGACGTCATCCTTTCATCTGTGTACGCAAGTACGGGATGGAAATCCTAAGATTTCTATATAACATCATTATGCATGATTCCCACGGTTTTGTAAACATTGAATAAAAAGAAATAATTTTGGGCGAACTAATCCACCAAGTCGATGTCTTTTAATGCAGCCAACAGTTGGATAAAGCGTTCGTCGGTGATATAATAGGTTGACATTTGTCCGTTCTTTTTATAATTGACAATTTTATGGGCACGGAGCAATGCCAGATGTTGCGACAGCGACGATTGAGAAATGGTGGACACGCTGCTCAACAACTCGTGAATCTCATTCACGGAGCGTGGGCATTCAGATAAAATGGTGAGAATCATGAGACGGTTGGAGTTGCTTAAAAGCTTTAACATACTGGCAATTTTTACATACTTATCATCTTCTTTAAGCAACGTCAGAACTTCATCATGAGTTAACATAGATGCACCTCCTGCAGATAATCGTATTTAATGAGGATATAAATGATTCTAACACATTTTTGTAAACATTTCTATTCTATTTTTTTAATTTCCCTAATTATGTTATAAAAATTTTGGGAATGCGCACATTCGCCGTTTGGTAAATAAGTCCGCACTGTGGTATAATGTTTTATTGTATGGGTTGCATCGGCATGAAAATGGCGGTGCATACCGCCAAATCATCGGTGCAACCCCATTATATGCAAGAACCGACTTCATGATTTTTGGAAAGAAAAGAGTTGACCTTTCATGGGCATTGATACCCTGTTAAAGAAATTTATTGATGACAATAAGCGCGATATTAAAAAACTGTCCAAAGTGGCAGATGCGGTAAACGGTCTTGCCGATACATACAAGACCATGTCCGATGAAGAATTACAGGCCAAAACGCCGGAATTTAAAGAACGCCTGGCCGGTGGCGAAACCTTAGACGATATTTTGCCCGAAGCCTTTGCGTTGGTGCGCGAAGCATCCACCCGCGTGTTGGGTATGCGGCATTTTGATGTGCAGATTATGGGCGGTGTGGTGCTGCACCAAGGGCGCATCGCCGAAATGAAAACCGGGGAAGGGAAAACGCTGGTGGCCACGCTTCCGGTTTATTTAAATGCCCTAACCGGCAAAGGCGTACACGTCATCACCGTCAATGATTATTTGGCCAGCCGCGATGCGGAGCAACTGGGGCCGCTTTATGAATTTCTCGGTCTTTCGGTGGGGCTGATTGTGCATGGCCTTTCTTACGAAGAACGCCGTGCTTCTTACGCCTGTGACGTCACCTACGGCACCAATAACGAATTCGGCTTTGACTATTTGCGCGACAACATGGTGATGCACATGGAAAACATGGTGCAGCGCCCGTTAAACTATGCCATCGTCGACGAAGTGGACTCTATTTTAATTGACGAGGCCAGAACACCGCTCATCATCAGCGGTCCGGCGGCCAAGGCACGGGATCTTTATACGCCCATGGCTCAGGTGGCGCGGAAGCTGCGCCCGGAAGATTACACCTTTGACGAAAAACTAAAAACCGTCTCCTTAACCGATGAAGGGGCGCAGCATGTGGAAGAAATCATCGGCCTGAAAGAGCCGCTCATGGCGGAAGAAAACATTGAAATCAACCACCATGTGCTTCAGGCGTTGAAGGCGCAAGTACTTATGAAGCGTGACCGCGACTATGTGGTCTCCGACGGAGAAGTCATCATTGTAGATGAATTTACCGGTCGTCTGATGTATGGCCGCCGCTACAGCGAAGGGTTGCACCAGGCCATTGAAGCCAAGGAAGGTGTGAAAATTGAAAAAGAAAGCCAAACCTTGGCCACCATCACCTTCCAGAATTATTTCCGTATGTACAAAAAGCTTTCGGGTATGACCGGGACCGCCAAAACGGAAGAAGACGAATTCCG
>JAEZVS010000122.1 GCA_023443145.1 Bacillota bacterium
ATGCCCGGCGACAACGTCAAAATGTCGGTTGAACTCATCAGCCCCATCGCCATGGAAGAAGGCCTCCGTTTCGCTATTCGCGAAGGCGGTCATACTGTAGGCGCCGGCGTGGTGTCCAAAATCAACGCTTAACATTAACGTTATGTGATATGCAGTCCGTAAGGATTTGCTATCATAACGAAAATGATTTACGAAACGGCATGTTTATGGCATGCCGTTTCGTTTTTTTATGAGCAACAAATGCGGTTGGCTTGACATGGCTTTCGGCGAATTTGTATACTTTTATTAAGGAGGGGATAGCGATGAAACGTGGGCCGCTTATGGTCTTGTTTTGTTATGCTTTATGGGGGGTATTGCCCGTTTACTGGAAACTGTTGCAAAGTGTGGATTCTTATTTTGTGCTCAGCAATCGTGTGATTTTCACCTTCGTTTTTTCGTTGCTCCTAGTGGTTGCCATCGGAAAGCGGGGGACTTTTCGTGAAGCTGCCCAAAATAAAGAAGAGCGTTGGCGGCTTTTTTTTGCCGGCTTTTTTTGTGTGCTTAATTGGGGCGCCTACATTATTGCAGTCAATACCAACCACATTGTTGATGCGAGTTTGGCCTATTTTATGAATCCAATTATGGCCATTGTCATTGCTGCAGTGATCTTTAAAGAACGGCTTTCTTTTTTACAGTGGATGGGTGTTGCCTTAGCGGTCATTGGTGTTCTGATTTCAGTTGCCGCTTATGGTCACGTACCTTGGATGGCTTTGTTTATTGGAGGCACCTTTGCCGTATATGGCGCATTGCAAAAAGGTTGTCGGGCCAACGGGATTGTTGCCATGGCTATAGAAATGCGGTGGTTTTTAATACCGGCGCTTTTATTTGCCGGTATTATGTTGCAGCGCGATGCAGGCGCCACCATATCTACAGCCCAGTGGCTGTTGCTTCCTACCACGGGAATTATCACGGCGGTTCCTCTGATTTCATATGCCATAGGTATTCAAGAAACAGATTATGCCCTTTCAGGCATTCTCATGTATATAAATCCAACATTGCAGCTGATGATCGGTGTACTTTTTTACGGAGAGCCCCTATCACAAGCGCAGATTATAACCTTTGTTTTCGTGTGGCTTGGACTCTTATGTTATTTGACAGCCATGCTTTACAGTGCAAGGATGAAAAAACATCTAAGATATTAATATCTTTCTATAGAGCACCATCGGATTTGTTACATATATTTCTATACAGTTGAAAATCAATAGTAAAAAAGTAGGAATTTGCTTGAATGTTCGGATGGCCTTTGTATTTTTTGCAGCGTTTGATGACGCTGTTTTTTCTTGAGATTAGAAAAAATGTTCCTTTATTCAGCTTCACAAGCGGATGTACCATGATGAACAGGGCAAGCAAATGAAAAATAATATTTTTTCACACCGTTTTGAATGGGTGGGTTATGGTTAAGAAATAATAGTAAGGAAACGTGATTGGAGGATTACGGATATGCATACATCCTTGGAAAGTTTGGTCGGCCGTACACCCCTTTTAAAGTTAGAGCGATTTTCTAAATCTTTAGGTTTATCAGGGAACTTATATGCCAAATGTGAATTTTTAAATCCTACAGGCAGCATGAAAGATCGTGTGGCTTTGGCTATGATCCGTGACGCTGAAAAAAGCGGGCGTCTACGTCCAGGGGGAACCATTATTGAACCCACCAGCGGTAACACGGGGATTGGTTTGGCCGCTTTCGGGGTGCGTATGGGCTATCGTGTGATTATTGTGATGCCCGAATCCATGAGTTTGGAACGCCGCCAATTAATGACCCTTTACGGTGCAGAGTTGGTGTTGACACCGGCATCGGAAGGGATGGCGGGTGCCAATCGTAAAGCTTTTGCTTTGGCAGATGAAATGAATAATGCCATTGTAGCCGATCAGTTTAACAATCCGGCCAATGCCCGCGCTCATTACGATACCACAGCACCGGAAATTTTTAACGAGCTGGGTGTCAACGTAGATGCCCTTGTGGCAGGGGTGGGAACCGGAGGCAGTTTGACCGGTGTGGGACAATATTATCGTGAAAAGAATCCAAGCCTGCGCATCATTGCGGTGGAACCGGATGCTTCTGCAGTGCTTTCCGGTGAAAAAAGCGGACCGCATACCATTCAGGGGATTGGTGCAGGTTTTGTGCCGGCGGTTTTGGATCGTGATCTTTTGGACGAAGTGTATCGCGCCGATCATGAGGAAGCCGTCGCTTATTTCCGACGACTTTTAGACACAGAAGGGATGTTTTGCGGTATTTCCAGCGGGGCTGCCTTAGCTGCAACGGTTGATTGGATGAACCGTCATCCCGAGCAGACAGTGGTCACCATTCTGCCGGATCAGGGCAGTCGGTATTTAACAAGTGATTGGATTTCATCCAATGATTGATACAGACAGGGGTGTATTATGAACAACATCATTTATGCGGACAACGCAGCAACCACCAAAACCAGTGCTTCCGTTCTTGAGGCTATGATGCCATATTTGACAGATATTTATGGCAACGCATCCAGTTTATATCAAATTTCTGAGGAGCCCAAGCGAGCCATTCAAAAGGCTCGTGAGCAAGTAGCGCAAGCTTTGGGAGCAGAACCTCGAGAAATCTTTTTTACATCTTGCGGTACGGAAAGCGATAACTGGGCGCTGAAAGGCTACGCAGATATAATGAAAACGCGTGGGAAAAATCACATCATCACCACGGCCGTAGAACACCACGCCATATTGCACACGGCGCAATATTTAGAAAAACAGGGCTTCGAAGTAACCTATCTGCCTGTGAATAGCGATGGGCTTTTAACGGCGGATGAGGTTCGGGCCGCTATGCGACCGGATACAGGGTTGGTTTCGATTATGTATGCCAATAATGAAGTGGGGACCATTTTCCCTATTGCAGAAATTGGCGCGCTGTGCAAAGAGAAAAAAGTGGTCTTTCATACAGATGCAGTACAGGCTGTCGGTCATGTGCCCATCGACGTGAAGGAACAAAACATAGATATGTTGTCTCTTTCGGGGCATAAACTTCATGCACCCAAAGGCGTAGGGGCCCTCTATGTCCGCAAAGGAATCATGCCGGTCAACCTACTGCATGGCGGCGGTCAAGAACGCGGGCGTCGTGCAGGCACTGAAAATACGGCCTTTATAGTGGCTTTAGGCCAGGCCGTCGCCGATGCCATGGCGCACTTGGAAGAAAACCATAAATATGTCACCCATTTGCGTGACCAACTCTTAGATGGTTTGTCTCAGATTCCGGCCACTCATATTAACGGTACCCGCAAATCCCGTTTGCCCGGTAACGTCAATGTGTCTTTTGAGGGAATTGAAGGAGAGTCCATTCTTCTAATGTTGGATATGCACGGTATTTGTGCTTCCAGCGGCTCTGCCTGCACCAGCGGCTCTTTGGATCCGTCTCACGTATTGCTGGCATTGGGATTGCCTCATGCCATCGCTCATGGTTCCCTTCGTCTGTCCGTTAACGAGGACAATACCCAAGAAGAAGTGGATTACATGCTTAAAGTGATCCCTGAGGTGGTTGCTCGCCTTCGGGCCATGAGTCCTGTGTGGGATGAAGAAAACAAACGCATGATTATGGAAGATGAAAATCTCCTAAAATAAATTTTAACAGCATGACATCTTTTATAAGATGCACATAAATAGATTTGAAAGGATGACAAACATGGCATATAGTGAAGCTGTAATGGATCATTTCCGCAATCCGCGTAACGTGGGCGTGCTTGAAAATGCCAACGCCATTGGGGAAGTGGGTAACGCCAAATGTGGCGATATTATGAAAATGTATCTCAAAATTAAGGACGACATCATTGAGGATGTGCGTTTTGAAACGTTTGGCTGCGGTTCGGCCATCGCCACGAGTTCAATGGCAACAGAAATGGTCAAAGGACATCCGCTATCGGAAGCCATTAAGCTTTCCAATGATGCTGTGGTGGAAGCTCTGGGCGGTCTTCCGGCCAATAAAATTCACTGCTCGGTGTTGGCAGAGCAGGCCATTAAGGCTGCTCTGGTAGATTATTATAATCGCTTGGGCCAAGACGGTGAAGCTGTGGTGGGCAAACTTATGACTGAAGAAGAAATTGAAGCCACCAATCACATTGAAGAAGATTAATTGAAGCCGCTTGGCGCATTCAATAAGCGCCAAGCGGTTTTTCTGTAGCTGTTTCTCAAAACACTCCGCCTTGACATGGCTGCATATGCTTGCGTAAAATGAGCAAAGAGACGCAAAGAATAGGCAAGGGGGATTTCGCTTGAATCATCAACAAATGGCAGGTGTCATTGGCGGTTTGGGCCCGCAAGCCACTGTATATTTTATGGATCGTGTGGTGGCTTTTACGAAAGCCTTTTCCGATCAGGAACATGTCAACATGCTGATTTTAAATCATGCCGCGATACCTGATCGCACCGCTTGGATTCTGAGGAAAAACGATCAAAATCCGGAGCCTTTACTTGTGCAGGATGCTCATCTCTTAGACGAGATGGGCGCCGATTTTATCGTTATTCCTTGCAATACGGCCCATTGTTTTTATGAAGCCATCCAAAGTGCGGTATCGGTTCCTGTGGTGCATCTAATTGAAGAGACGGTGCGTTATGCTCAGCTTTGGCGCAAACCGTCACCCACCATAGGCATTCTGGCGACCACCGGCACCATTCATACACGTATTTATCAAGATGCCATTCAAAATAAAGGCTTGTCTTGGGTCGTCCCTGATGCACCGGTGCAGGCAAAAGTGATGTCTGTTATTTATGACCGCGTCAAATGTGGGCTTGCCGTAGAAAAAAATGAGATGGCATCTTTTTTAGCGCATCTTAGGCAAAAAGGTGCCGATGTGATTTTATTGGGTTGCACGGAGCTTTCGGTGTTAAAAGGCGCTTTGCATCTTACAGACGACGATATCGTTGATTCCATAGACGTGTTGGCTTTAGAAACGGTACGTCGGGCAGGGAAACCTTTCAGTGATCTGGCAACCTCTCTTAAAGGAGTTTTTCATGACAATTAAACCAATCAAATTACTCAGTCTTTTCTTAATCGTGGCCATTTGTCTTTCCGGTTGTGGCTTGAGACAAAAAGCGCCATCGGATTCAGTAGATTTGTCTCTTAAAAATAGCGGCTCGGTAAGCGATACCTATGATCTGATTGTAATGGGTGGTGAACCGGAGGGCATTGCCGCTGCCGTATCTGCGGCGCGTAATGGTGTAAAGACGCTGCTTTTATGTGAATCGAACGTGCTGGGCGGTCTTTATACAGAAGGTGAGCTCAATTTTATTGATGTTCCAGAAACCCGTGAAGGAAAGGTTTTGGTTAAGGGAATTTATCAGGAATTTTTCGATGAAGTGGGCGGCTCCGGATTTGACGTCAATCAGGCCAAACAAGTCTTACATAAAATGGTCACCGATGAGCCCAATTTGACACTTCGCGTCAACGCTGTGTTCAAGGCGCCGATTATGGAAGGAAATACCATTCAAGGGGTATCGGTGGCGGAAGACGGTAAAGATACGAGCTATTACGGAAAAGAGATCATTGATGCCACGGCAGATGCAAATGTGGCTGCGGCTGCCGGAGCTCCATACACTTATGCCGGTGAAGACATTGGTGATAAAGACCGTCAAATGGGCGTGACGCTGGTCTTCGGTTTGAAGGGATTGGATTGGGATGCGATTTCCAAGCACGTGAATGTGCAACGGGTGAAGGCGGAATTAGCCGGTAAGGTGCCGGAGAGCGGCGCCAAAGGCAAAATTGCCTGGGGCTATGTGCGGGAAGGCTATGATTACGAGACGTCAGATAAAACCACTCGTCTGCGTGGATTTAATATGAGCCGCCAAAATGACGGGACCGTGCTTTTCAACTCGCTGATCATTTTTGATGTGGATCCTCTGGATGAAAAGAGCCGGGAAGACGGCATTCGCCGAGGGAAAGAAGAATTGAAACACATAGTGCCCTACATGC
>JAEZVS010000011.1 GCA_023443145.1 Bacillota bacterium
GACGAGATCACACACATCATGACCCAATTTTTCAAGTTCTGTTACCAATACTTCCCGTCCGAGACTGGATCGAGGAATGAGGATGCGATGTGGCTCATCTGTTATTTTACCAAACATGTCCGCTACAGCTTCCGCATGATAAACATCCGGCATTGCTTCAACCAAAAGACCCATATTTTCTAATCTTTCACGTGTCTTAGGACCAATGGCGCATATTTTAATGCCTTGCAGATCTCTTATATCTTTTTTAGCCGCCTTAAGTGCTTCAAAGAAATAGCGAACACCATTGACACTGGTGAAAATCATCCAGTCGAAGCTTTCCAACTGTTTGAAGGCTTCATCCATTGCACTTGTATCTTTTACTGGGGCCACTCGAATCATTGGCGCTTCCAGAGCCTCGCCACCAAGTGCTTCGATTTTTTCTGAAAGGGCACTCGCCTGTTCGCGAGCACGGGTGACCAACACGCGCTGACCAAAAAGGGGACGTTTTTCGAACCACTGCAGTTTGTCACGCATGCGCACCACGTCACCAATGATAATGATGGCGGGAGATGTGAGACCATTTTCTTCGACACGCATTAAAATATTCTCAAAAGTTCCAACCACTACCATTTGTTCCGGACGAGTACCCCATTGTATCAAAGCAATGGGTGTCTCGTTACTCTTCCCATATTTGGTAAGCATTTCTAAGATCTGAGGCAATCGGCCTACGCCCATCAAAAAAATTAACGTACCCGGATCTTCAGCTAAGCGCTGCCAATTGATTTGAGAATCGTCCTTAGTCGGATCTTCATGCCCTGTCACAACTGTGAAGCTGGAGGTAAGGTTTCGATGGGTCACCGGAATACCGGCATAAGCCGGCACTGCGATGGAAGATGTAATACCCGGAATAATATCAAATAAAATATCGTCTTGTACCAGCCGTTCGGCCTCTTCGCCACCTCGGCCAAACACGAAAGGATCTCCTCCTTTTAACCGTGCCACATTTTTGCCTTCATTTGCCAATTTAGCCAACAATTCATTGATTTCATCCTGCTTTAAGGTGTGATGATCCGGCGTTTTACCAACATAAATGAATTCCGTTCCGGGTTTGGCAAACTGCAATAAGCGAGGATTGGCCAGACGATCGTACACCACAACATCCGCCTTCTCTATTGCTGCCCGCCCTTTCAGCGTAAAAAGGCCCACATCTCCGGGTCCTGCACCGATTAAATATACTTTCCCTTTGTTCATGCGTGCTCCTCTCCTCTGATGGCATCTAAAATGACTTGTCCGCCGTCTTTTAGCATGTCCTGAGCCAGCTGGATACCGATATGTTCAGCATTTTCCGGTTCTCCATCCATCTCTTTTTTAACAGTTTGTGTACCATCTAAGCTGGCAATTAATCCGGTGAGTGTCAATACGTTGTCTGTAATGGTCGCATAAGCCCCTACCGGCACCTGACAGCCGCCTTCCAAAGTGCGCATAAAAGCGCGCTCTGCCATGGCACATTGCCATGTTTTTTCAGATGTTATGGCCTGAAGCATCGCAATAAGTTCCATATCATCTTTTCGTGATTCAACCACAATGATACCCTGACCGACTGCCGGCACAAAATCATCGGTATCCAAACGTTGGCTGATATGACTGTCCAGATCCATCCGTTCCAAACCGACCGTTGCCAAAATAGCCGCATCAAAATCAGGGCTTAAATATTTCTTGATGCGTGTTTGAACATTGCCCCGCAAGTCCACCACTTGCAGATCGGGGCGACGCGCCAGCAACTGAGCTTTTCGCCTTAAACTGCTGGTACCCACCACCGCACCTTTCGGCAATGCCTCGATAGAATCTCCACATTTTGAAAGGAGCGCATCTCGGGGATCTTGACGTGCCGTCATCGCGGTGAGTGCCAAACCTTTCGGAAGCACAGTGGGCATATCTTTAAGACTGTGTACTGCAAAATCGATGGTCCCATTCAGCATGGCATCTTCCAAAGATTTTGTAAAAAGACCTTTATCGCCAATCGCCACCAAAGACTGATTTAAAATTTCGTCGCCTTTCGTGCTCATTTCAACCACTTCAAATTCCGCATGAGGATAAGTTTCTTTCAACATTTGAATCACAAAATGGGTTTGCCATAACGCCAACGCGCTGCTTCGCGTGCCTACCCGAAATAATCTATTGTTCACCCAAGGTGTCCTCCTCACTTACCGACTCATCGTCCAACAAATCCCAAATATCGTTTATAGCCTGAATATAACACTCTACACGATCCACGCGTTTTCCCGCCAGAGATTTCATATTGACAATTGGCCGATGTAGCCACTGGTTAACAATACTATTGGCCAATTTTTCAATAATTTGTTCTTCCCGAGGCGTGATGTTTTCTGTTCTATTCTTGGCTTTTTGTATTTCTCGCTCTTTTATCCTTTCCACCTGATCACGCATACGCACGATCGTTGGAACAACCCAAAGAGAATCTAACCAAAAGAGAAAATCTTCCAGCTCCTCATCGACAATTTTTCGTGCCTCAATGGCTTCTGTGGCACGAACGGCTTTATTGCGCTCCACCACTGATTGCAAATCGTCCAAATCGTATAGCGTGACATGAGGCAAGTCACGCACCTTAGGGTCAATGTCTCTCGGTACAGCTATATCAATGATGAGTAAAGGCTTCTCACGCAAAGGCAAATAAGGTTCTAAATCCTCCGGCTCAATAAAATATTTCGGTGAAGCAGTTGAGCTGATAATGATATCTGCCTGCTCCATATAATGTGGAAGTGCATCAAGTTTAAGAGCAACACCACCGATTTCTTCAGCCAGCCATTGGGCTCTTTCATAAGTACGATTGGCAATCATAATGCTGGAAATGCCATTGCTCACCAAATGTCTAGATGTCAATTCACTGGTCTCACCTGCACCGAGCACCAACACCGTTTTACCTACGAGGCTTCCAAAAAAAGTTTGAGCCATATCCACTGCAGCACTGCTGATACTAACAGCTTGACGATCAATGGCTGTCTCAGTTCTAACACGCTTGCCGACAGTGAGTGCATTCATGAAAAGCGTGTTGATGATGCTATCAGAAAGCCCCTCAGACAGCGCTATATCATAAGCGTCTTGTACCTGACCTTGTATCTGACTTTCACCGAGAACCATGGAATCCAAACCGGCGGAAACTGTAAACAAATGATCCACTGCTTCACGATCTTCCATAATGTAAAGATATTGATCCAGCTCGTTAGAGTCAATTTTGCTATATGCACACACCAACGCTTTGACACGCGCAATGGCGCGCGGCGTATCATTGGTATGACAATAAATTTCCGTACGATTACAAGTTGATAATATAGCCGCACCCATGAACTCATCAGAAGCCCGTACGACATCACCATATTTGATAATTTGAGGGCGTGACAATGATACGCGTTCTCTCACTTCTAGAGGCGCACTTTTATGATTAAGCCCCACTAATACTATAGACATTCTTTAACCTTTCTAAGTACTTCTTCTCGTTCGTCGTTCTCCAGCATTGCCAAAAGACTTTCCAGATTCAATTGACGAAGAAGACGCTCCCGTTCGGACTGCGTAGAAACGACTTCCTTTAAGTAATTTCGATATTCCATCGCTACCCACAAGGCATCA
The DNA here is from genome assembly GCA_023443145.1 of Bacillota bacterium. GTDB lineage: Bacteria > Bacillota > Peptococcia > Peptococcales > Peptococcaceae > Peptococcus. The sequence continues at coordinate 3,625 of JAEZVS010000011.1, forward strand.
TTTAGAGAAGCATTTAAATATTTATCCAAATATTCTTTTAGCATTCGTGCATAACCGGGACTTTTTCCATTTGTAGAAATAGTCAGCATGAGATCTTTTTTTTCTAAGCGCGCCGGCACAATAAAGTCACAACTTTGAGCATCATCTGCAACATTAACAAGGATACCGCGACACTTCGCCGACTGAACAATTGATTGATTGATTTTTTTATCTGAAGTGGCTGCAAACACCAAAAAACGACCACACACATCTTCCGGCCGAAATGTACGCTCCAATAGAATAAGATTCGAACAACAAATATCGCGAAATCTTACGTCTATATCCGGAGCGATAACCGTAACCAGCGCGCCGGAATCCAGTAACGTACGCGCTTTGCGATACGCTACTTTTCCGGCTCCAACGATGAGGCAGTCGCGTTTTTCAATATTCAGTTGGACAGGGTAGGCGAAAGACATCAATAAGACCTCTCAAAAATATAATTGGCACTTTCTCTCATCAGTTTCGTGATAGAGGTATCCTCAAGTTCAGCCGTCACTTCTTTTGCCTTATCAATATGATTCAATATAATTTGCTCGCTGCCGATGATGGCCCCTTCTCGGTGCATCAAGTGCACAATATGATTAATATCCTCTTCTCCATTCGGAAAATGATTTTTAATGCATTCCTTTACAGCATTCTTTTCCGGAAATTCCTTTTCCAATAGGAGAACCGTCGGGAGATTAATAAGACCGCTGATGAGGTCTTTTCCCGTTGGTTTACCTACATCATTGGTTGAATCTAAAATATCGAGAAGATCATCTTTCATTTGAAAAGCCATTCCCAGGTGATATCCATAATCATAAAAAATGGCTTCTTCTTTTTCAGTCGCACCGGACAAAAGTGCCCCCAGTTGACAACACACAGCTATTAAGATAGCCGTTTTACGTTCAATTCTGTAATAATACCCCATTAAATCCTGGTCAATATCAAACATTGAACCAAGCTGAGCAATTTCTCCTTTTGACATTTCAGCTGCTGTATTGGAAATTAGAGACAATACACGCTCGTAATCTTTAACGCCATAAACATGGCGCATCGCATGAATTAAAATATAATCTGCAGCAAAAACCGCCACGTCATTACCATATTCTGCATTGATGGTAACTTGACCGCGACGAAGATTAGAATCATCATTGATATCGTCATGAATCAGTGATGCCATGTGAATCAGTTCCATAATAGACGCAATACGGCACACATCATCATTATAATGCTTATAATAGGCCGCCGCCAGAATCACGAAAGCAGGTCGAAGCCGCTTCCCCCCAGCAGTTAAATTAAACAGCGCTCGCTCTTTTATAAATGGTGGAAAGTCATCAAGATATTCTTTAAGATATTTCTCAACTTCTTTCAACTTTTGCTTAAAATAAAATTCTTGTGTAATGTTTTTCATGCTAACCCCTGATAATTCTCTATCCGGTTTTCATGAAGCAGATTGTCCAACAAAATAGATCTATCCGCTTCTTTTCTTAAAATAAGCGACTGGAAATGAGCGTTTGGCATATTTTCGAAAAAAGCATTCCATTCACCTGTCAAAAAGCCATGTACAAAATCATCAAGGACATATTTGAAATGAGGATCCGCCAGACCGAAAGATTCTGGATATCGCTCTGTAAATGAGAGCATTTTAGAAAAAAGTGATTTCACATGATAATGTTCTCGCTCTAAAAAAGAATCTCCTTGACGTGCAAAGGTGGTCATTTGTTCAAAAACAGGCAAAAGATAGTCAAACCAGTCTTTAAGCATATTGTATTCATTATCCTCAATCAAACGCATGGCAAATCGGCTAGAAAGCAAGTCACCATTGAGTACAGCCATCTCCAGTTGATGAGACACTGAGGAATGCGAAAAGCGCATGGTTAATAAATGCATTTTTATAGCTATGTAAATGATGCGTACATGTCGACATAATTTTGATGCACGAATCGTATCAATTGCATTAGGAAAAAATACCTGATTCAACCCATCGAAAAAAGTCAACTCATAGTAAGTAAAGCACTCAGGAAACGGTTGAAACAAAGGGACCCCATTAACTGCCAAATCCGCTTCAAATTCACTAAGCGCCATATAGTTTTTATTCATAGGTCTGCACGCACCCCTTTCTGTATACCATTTATTGTATCACATTTATTTGTTATTTGAAACATGGCCCTGTTTAAGGATCCACAGTGTCCGAGCATATCGCTCTAAAGAATCCATTTGATCAACTGCTTCACTTAAATGTTGACCAAAAGTAATGACGCCGTGTCGTTTTAAAAAGACAACATCCACTTGCGGATCTGTTAGCGCATTCTTAACGGCTTGGGCTAACTCTTCTGAACCTGCCGCGGTTTCAGGAATGATGGCCGCTTTACGAAACCGATATCGCGCGTCTAGAAGATAGGAAAACCCTATTTCATATATATAATCACAAAGAGCTGTTGAAAAAACAGGGTGCGCATTACAAACAGCCCCTACTAAGTGGCGTTTGTCGTACACAGCTTTATGAAAACGCCATTCGGTAGAGGGCGCTCCTCCCGTTAAGACTACGCCGTCTAAAGTCATTTCTATCAAATCCTTCGCATATAGTGAGTCTTTTCTTATATGCGTGGGCGTAATCATCATTTCCTTACCGTCATAAAGGCTTAAATTACCATCCGTTGCAGTAACTAGGCCCAAATCTGCCACTCGTCTGCTTTCAGATACGAGAATTCTTTTCTTTTCTTGTCGGCGCATAAGTTATTCAAATTTATACGGCGCTTGAATCAAACCATTTTCAGTGATAATCCCCGTGATCAAATCATGTGGGGTTATATCAAAAGACGGATTCCAAATATCTACCGTCTTCGGCACCACATAACTCTTAAACCACTGGCTGCGCACTTCTTCCGCAGATCGACTTTCTATAGGAATATCTGCACCATTTTTTATTTGAGGATCTATGGATGTCGTTGGGGCACACACATAGAACGGAATATTATGCGCTTTAGCCAAGACTGCCAATGAATAGGTCCCTATCTTATTTGCAATATCGCCATTTTGAGCAACAAAATCCGCCCCCACGAAGATGGCAGAAATTTTACGGTCGCGCATGATGGCACCAGCCATGTTATCAC
>JAEZVS010000077.1 GCA_023443145.1 Bacillota bacterium
TTGGTTGTGCCGGAGGCGGCTCAAATTTAGGCGGGCTTATCGCGCCCTTTATGCGGGACAAACTTTTGGGTCGTTGCAGCACCGAGTTTATTGCAGTGGAGCCGGCCAGCTGCCCGTCGCTCACGCGCGGTAAATATGTATATGATTTTTGCGATACTGGCGGTGTCACACCTTTTGCACGCATGTATACGATCGGTTCGTCTTACATCCCTGCGCCCAATCATGCCGGAGGATTGCGCTATCACGGAATGGCGCCCATTCTTTCCAAACTTTACCACGATGGCCACATGAAGGCGGTGAGTTATCGCCAAACCGACATTTTTGAAGCGGCTGTGATGTTCTCACGTCTGGAAACCATTTTGCCGGCGCCGGAATCGGCGCATGCCATCAAAGGTGCCATTGATGAAGCCTTGCGTTGTAAAGAGATGGGGGAAGAAAAGACCATTCTCTTTGGGCTTACAGGCACCGGTTATTTCGATATGATCGCTTATGCCGCTTATCAATCCGGTGCCATGCAAAATGCCGTTCCCAGTGATGAGGATTTGGCAAAAGGTTTTGCAAAGCTGCCGAAGATTCCGGGCATTCAATAAAAGATTCTTTATGGACGAGGTTCTGCCATCTTAGATGAATCAGGGGATTGGTTTTGCCATTTAAATTTGTTATGATACCTCTAACACCAATTTGCAGGAGGGGTTTATGAGACAAGTCGACACGATTGAAGGGGCATGTCCGTTATGCGATCACGAGCTGACCATTGAGCGGCTGGCCTATGTGGATGCCGCAAAAGATCGGGATGTCAAATCTAAGCTTTTGGAGGGCAGCTATTTTTTGGAACAGTGCCCGCATTGCAGCGGTACATTTACGGCAGCAACGCCCATGCTTTATTACGATCCGGCGCATCATACCTTAATACAGTTTGCGCCCGGTGCGCCTAAAGATGCCCAGCTTTTGGCTGCGGACATCGAAGCGGCGTTAAATGTGGACGAAGGCAGTGCACCCAGCCGCATGAAAAGACGTGTGGTACGGGATCACAATCTTTTTTTGGAGAAACTGAATCTTTTGGAAGCAGGCTTGGATGACCGTATTGTCGAGCTGATGAAAGCCTATTACGTGCAGAGCAACCAGGCCGCGCTTCCGCCCGTTGATCAAATTCAAAGCGTGCTTTATGTGCCTGCCGAAAATGGCGGCACCGCTCAAATGGTATTTCTCTATCGAGGGATGGAAGACATGCCGGCGGCAGATTTTTCCCGCGAGCTGTACGACGTACTGGGCATGCATTATTTCGATCAAATAGAAGCCATTAAAGACTTGGAAGAAGTGGACCTTTTTTGGGCCATTGAATTTCTAAAATCCAACAGCGAACAATCTCTATAACAAAAAAGATCTCACCGATGGGTGGGATCTTTTTTGTTGTGTGTTTAGATGAACGTGCCGGAGTATAAGAACTTTTGTGGTGAAATATTCGGGCTAAAATTATGCAAAACCGCACTTGACAAAGAGACGTCATTAGCCTATCATAAATAGGCTAATGATAAAATGGAGTCGTTCTACTCTATTGACGCCATTTAACAGGAACCGTCGCGTTGCTTACAGATAAGGGGTGACCGCATTGGCAGCACTTGAAAGCCATGCACTTACGACACGCAAATCGTTTGCTGAAATTGATGAAATTATGGATATGCCCAATCTCATCGCCATTCAGCGCAATTCATACTCTTGGTTTATGGAGGAGGGCCTGCGTGAAACTTTTGCAGAAATTTCTCCAATTAAAGACTTCACGGATACACTGGAGTTGGAGTTTTTAAGCTCGAGCTTCGGTGAGCCGAAATACAGCGTTGAAGAATGTAAAGAACGCGATACCACCTATGCAGCGCCTTTGCGCATGAAAGTTCGTCTTTTGAATAAGGAAACAGGCGAATTAAAAGAGCAGGAAGTGTTTATGGGTGATTTCCCACTCATGACTGACCAAGGCACTTTTGTTATCAATGGCGCAGAACGTGTCATAGTCAGCCAACTGGTGCGCAGCCCCGGGGTATATTACCATCGAGACATCGATCAGTCCGGAAACAAGCTTTACAGCTGTACCGTGATACCCAACCGTGGGGCATGGTTGGAATTGGAGAGCGATGCGGCAGGCATCCTGCATGTGCGCCTGGATCGCACACGGAAGCTTCCGGCCACTATTTTTCTGCGCGCATTGGGTTATGGAAGCGACGGACAGATTTTGGAACTCTTTGATCACGACGATCTTATTCGTCCGACGTTAGAAAAAGATGGTATCAAAACCGAAGCGGAAGCGTTGATCGAAATTTATAAACGTCTGCGCCCGGGAGATCCGCCCACAGTTGAAAGCGCTAAAAACTTGATTATGTCGCTCTTTTTTGATCACAAACGCTACGATTTGGCCAAAGTGGGGCGCTATAAAGTCAATAAAAAACTTCATATCGATGTAGATCCCGGGATTAAAAATCTCACCAAAGAAGATGTGTTGGCGGTTTACCGCTACATGCTGGCGCTTTTGGCGGAAAAACCCGGCTACACGGTGGATGACATCGATCATCTTGGCAATCGACGCATTCGCTCGGTGGGTGAACTTCTGCAAAATCAGTTTCGCATTGGACTCACCCGCATGGATCGGAATGTTCGTGAACGCATGACGACTCAAGATCAGGTGAACGTGACGCCGCAAGCCTTGATCAACATTCGCCCGGTGGTGGCATCAATCAAAGAGTTTTTCGGTTCTTCTCAGTTGTCTCAGTTTATGGACCAAATCAATCCTTTGGCAGAGTTGACCCACAAACGGCGCTTATCGGCCCTGGGGCCGGGGGGGCTTTCTCGTGAACGTGCGGGCTTTGAAGTGCGTGACGTGCACCATTCTCATTATGGTCGCATGTGTCCCATAGAAACGCCGGAAGGTCCGAATATCGGTCTTATCAACTCTTTGGCCACCTATGGACGGGTGAATGAATATGGCTTCATTGAAACGCCTTATCGCAAGGTAATTAAAGGCACCGGTCAGGTGACCGATACCATTGAATACCTTACGGCTGATGTGGAAGACCACTACACCATTGCCCAGGCCAATACTCGATTGGACGAAAATTATCACATCCTCGATGAAAAGGTAGATGCCCGTCGTGAGGATGAAAACATTGTGGTGGGACGAGAAGAAATTGAATATATGGATGTGTCGCCGAAACAGGTGGTGTCCATTGCGACGGCACTCATTCCGTTCTTAGAGCACGATGACGCCAACCGCGCCCTCATGGGCACGAACATGCAACGTCAGGCCGTTCCACTCCTGGTCACAGAAGCGCCCTTTGTGGGCACGGGGATGGAACACAAGGCCGCGTACGATTCTTGCGTAATGGCCATTTCTAAGAACGACGGTGTGGTGCAATCTGTGAGTGCCGACCGCATTGTGGTGGAAGGCGAGCAGGGCCGAAAAGATGTTTATCATCTTACCAAGTTTAAAGGGTCCAACCAAGGCACCTGCATCAATCAGCATGCGTTGGTTAAAAAAGGCCAACATGTCTCTGCCGGAGATGTGCTCGCCGACGGACCGTCCACCGATAATGGTGAACTGGCTCTTGGCCGAAACGCCTTGATTGCCTTTATGAACTGGGAAGGCTATAACTATGAAGATGCGGTTCTAATCAGTGAACGACTGGTAAAAGAAGACGTGTATACGTCTATTCATATTGATGAATTCGAGTGCGACTCTCGAGACACCAAACTGGGGCCGGAAGAAATCACCCGAGACATCACCAACATTGGTGACGATGCATTGAAAAATCTCGATGATCGCGGCATTGTGCGTATTGGGGCTGAAGTGAAGGCCGGAGATATTTTGGTGGGTAAAGTTTCGCCGAAAGGAGAAACGGAGCTTTCGGCAGAAGAACGTTTGCTGCGTGCCATTTTTGGGGAAAAAGCCCGTGAAGTGCGCGATACATCCCTCAAAATGCCTCATGGTGAAAATGGTATTGTCGTCGATGTGAAGGTGTTTTCGCGTGCCAATAATGACGAGCTCCCGCCGGGAGTGAATGAAGTGGTGCGCGTTTATATAGCGCAAAAGCGTAAAATTTCTCAAGGGGATAAAATGGCCGGCCGCCACGGAAACAAAGGCGTGGTTTCGCGGGTGTTGCCTGAATGCGATATGCCCTTTCTTCCCGATGGCACCCCGGTGGATATTGTGCTGAACCCCTTGGGCGTTCCCAGCCGTATGAATATCGGCCAGGTCCTGGAAGTGCATTTGGGCATGGCTGCAAAGGCTTTGGGTGTTCATTTCTCTATACCGGTGTTTGACGGCGCCGATGAAAACGACATTGGCGATATGTTGGAAAAAGCCGGCTATGACCGCAGCGGTAAGTTCCGCTTGCGCGACGGCCGCTCCGGTGAGTATTTTGATAATCCTGTTACAGTGGGTTATATGTATTATTTGAAACTGGCCCACTTGGTTGACGATAAAATCCACGCACGCTCTACCGGCCCGTATTCGTTGGTCACGCAGCAACCGCTGGGTGGTAAAGCTCAGTTCGGGGGCCAACGTTTTGGGGAGATGGAAGTGTGGGCATTGGAGGCTTACGGTGCGGCACACACTTTACAAGAAATTTTGACAGTTAAGTCCGACGATGTCACCGGACGTGCCAAAACCTATGAAGCCATCTCTAAAGGGACCAATTTGCCTGAAGCCGGTGTGCCTGAAGCATTTAAGGTGCTTATTAAAGAATTGCAGGCGCTGGCTTTGGATATTCGCATTTTAGATGAAACAGGCGAAGAAATTGATATGAGTGAAGATGTGGACGGTTTCTTTGCTGCGGCTCGTGATCTGGGCGTTGACGTGCCTCAACCGGCGAAACAGGGAGAGCTGGATGAAGAGGACGACGATGAACAAAATTACGGAGACGTAAACGAATACTTTATCTTGGAAGAATCAACAGAAGATGATGCATGAGTATGCTCGATGGCAATGAAGGGAGCGACTCTTTTGGGTAATATCAATCATGTGGATCACATCACCATTGGTCTGGCCAGTGGTGAAGTTATTCGAGGATGGTCCAGCGGTGAAGTGAAGAAACCGGAAACCATCAACTACAGAACGCTGAAGCCGGAACGCGACGGTCTTTTCTGTGAGCGCATTTTTGGTCCGACTAAAGACTGGGAGTGTAATTGCGGTAAATACAAACGAGTGCGCGATAAAGGCATCATTTGCGATCGGTGCGGTGTGGAAGTGACAAAAGCCACAGTGCGCCGCGAACGTATGGGACATATTGAACTGGCGGCGCCTTGTACGCATATCTGGTATTTTAAAGGCATTCCCAGCCGTATGGGGCTGATCTTAAATCTTAGCCCACGTCAGCTGGAACGGGTGATTTATTTTGTCAGCTACATTGTTATTGATCCCGGTGAAACCGATCTCAGCAAATATCAAATCCTTTCTGAAAGTGAATATCGCGAATATAAAAAGAAATATGGCATCGGATTTTCAGCAGGCATCGGCGCGGAAGCGGTCAAAGAGCTGCTGGAAGAAATTGATTTGGATGCCCTTTCCGCAGAGCTTCAAGATGAGGTGCAAAACACCACAGGGCAGCGGCAAGTGAAGGCCACTCGCCGCTTAGAAGTGGTGGAAGGAATGCGCGCATCGGGCAACAATCCGGCGTGGATGGTGTTGGATGCCCTTCCGGTCATTCCACCGGATCTTCGCCCTATGGTGCAATTAGACGGTGGACGATTTGCCACCAGCGATTTAAATGATCTTTACCGGCGGGTGATCAACCGAAACAATCGACTGAAACGTCTTTTGGACTTGGGCGCGCCGGATATTATCGTGCGTAATGAAAAGCGCATGCTGCAGGAAGCGGTGGACGACCTCATTGACAACGGACGACGTGGCCGTCCCGTGACGGGGCCGGGAAATCGTCCTCTGAAGAGTCTTTCCGACATGCTGAAGGGGAAACAGGGCCGTTTTCGTCAAAATCTGTTGGGGAAACGTGTCGATTACTCCGGCCGTTCCGTTATTGTGGTGGGTCCGGAACTGAAAATGCATCAGTGCGGCCTTCCGAAAGAAATGGCAGTGGAGCTTTTTAAACCCTTTGTGATGAGAAAACTTGTTTCTGACGGCACATGTAACAACATTAAGAATGCCAGAACCCGTGTGGAACGGCTGGACCCTGTGATTTGGGACGTGTTGGAAGAAGTCATCAAAGATCATCCGGTGCTGTTAAACCGAGCACCAACCTTACACCGCCTAGGGATTCAAGCTTTTGAACCCGTATTGGTGGAAGGTCGGGCTTTAAAACTTCATCCCCTTTCCTGTACGGCTTACAACGCCGACTTTGACGGTGACCAAATGGCGGTGCACGTGCCCCTTTCTGCAGAAGCGCAGGCGGAAGCACGCATCTTAATGCTCGCAGCCAACAACATTTTAAACCCCAAAGACGGGCGTCCGGTTACGGTGCCCACACAGGATATGGTACTGGGGTCGTATTATTTAACAATTGCCCGTGAAGAAGCACAAGGCACCGGCAAGTACTACAGTTCTGAAGCGGAAGCGCTCTTGGCCTATGATGCCAAAGTGGTGCATCTGCAGGCGCTCATCCATGTGCGCATGGATGATGGTCAAATTATAGAAACCACAGTGGGCCGGTTGATTTTCAACCGTCCGATTCCCGAAAAAGTTGGCTTTATTAACGAAGTGGTGGGCAAAAAGCAATTGGGCCATATTGTGGATCGTTGTTTCCGTGCTTACGGCGCAGCTAAAACCGCTAAAATGCTTGACGGTATAAAAAGTCAGGGCTATAAATACTCTACGCAGGCGGGTATTTCCATCGGTTATACCGATATGGTTATTCCCGAAGAAAAAGATCGTCTTTTGGAAGAGGCCGATAAAGAAATCAATCGCATTGAAACCAAGTTCCGCCGCGGTCACATCACCGATGAAGAACGCTATCAGCTTGTTATCAATGTGTGGACACGCTGCACCGATGACGTCGGCGCTGCCCTCTTATCCAACTTGGATAAATTCAACCCCATCAATATGATGGCGACTTCCGGGGCTCGCGGGAACAATCAGCAGATTCGGCAATTGGCCGGTATGCGCGGTCTGATGGCCGATCCATCCGGTAAAACCATCGAGATGCCCATCAAGGCCAATTTCCGTGAAGGGCTCACCGTGTTGGAATACTTTATTTCCAGCCACGGTGCCCGTAAAGGTTTGGCCGATACGGCGCTCCGTACGGCAGACAGCGGTTATCTCACCCGACGTCTCGTGGATGTGGCGCAAGATGTCATCGTGCGTGAAATTGATTGCGGCACCGATGAAGGCTTGGAAGTGCATGCCATTATGACCGGCAATGAATCCATCGAGCCGCTCTGGGAACGCATTGCCGGGAGAGTCCTGATGGGTGATGTGTTGGATCCTCAAACAGGCGATGTGCTGGCGAAAGACGGTGCATATTTAAGTGACGACGAGGCGAAAGCTATTGAAGCAGCAGGTGTGCGCACAGTGAAAATACGCAGTGCCCTCACTTGCCG
>JAEZVS010000083.1 GCA_023443145.1 Bacillota bacterium
GTATTGACCAATTGACCCTTTATCAAGCTGTTTCCACACCGAAGGGCGCCTTGATTGCAGTTGAAGGACCGGAGACCGAAGGCGGCACCTTGTCGTTGTTCTATGACGATTTGTCTCAAAATGAACCCAAAGCGGTGATGTTTGCGGGCACGGTTAAACGCACCACTGCGGTGGCATCCGACGACACCTGGCTTTTCAGCACCGATGGCGTGCTTTATATGAGCGATACCAATCCGCGGGCCCTTCATATCCGCCATCTGAAAAGCGGCAGCGAAGGCACGGCGGTGCTGGACTTGCCTCTGAACGATGCCGCCTTGAAAGTAGAAGGCGATGCCCTTCAAATCACCTGTATTGATGGCTCTGTCAAGAAATTGCCCATATCCGAATTGATTCAGAAGGCAGGGCTTAAAGCGTAATTTTTCCAGGAGTACCAGCAGTCAGGTCCGGCTGTAAAGAAGCCGGACCTTTTGCCGTTTCGTCGTTTTTGTATCGATATTTATGCAAACTGTTTCGGGCCGTCGGTTTTCATGAACCCATACAAACAGCCGCCTTCTCACGGCTTTTGTGAGCAAAGGCGGCTGTTTATATTTATTTTTCGTCATCGGCCAGATCAAAGAGCACGCGCAAATCGTCTTCCGAGAGGGATTTAAAAAAGTTTTGTTCGACGGTCACCAAACTGTCGGAAAGGGCGGCTTTCTTTTCTTTGAGCTGAATGATTTTTTCTTCGATGGTGTCTTTGGCGATGAGGCGAATCACATGGACGGTTTGCTTTTGTCCAATGCGGTGGGTGCGGTCGGTGGCCTGGTTTTCTACACTTTGATTCCACCAAGGGTCAAAGTGGATGACGGTGTCGGCCCGAGTCAGGTTCAGACCCACGCCGCCGGCTTTCAGCGAGATGAGAAAAATGGGCACCTCGCCGCTTTGGAAACGACGCACCAGCTGCATGCGCTCCAAAGAGGAGGTTTTTCCGGTGAGAGTGACGTAAGATAGGCCCAACGCATCTAAGCTACGGGCAATAAGATCCAGCATACTGGTGAATTGGCTGAACACCACCAGATGGTGACCGGCGGCAACGCGCTCTGTAATGAGCTCCCCGGCCAATTGTAATTTGGACGACGGTTCGTGAAAGCCTTCTAAAAAGAGGGCAGGGGAGCAACAGGCTTGACGCAGACGCATGAGCAGCGCCAGAACCTGAATGCGTTTTTGATTCACGGCGGTGCCTTCTAGTGATTCCACAAAGGTTTTTTGCGAGAGAGCCAGCTGGCTTTGATAGATGCGTCGTTCTTCCGTGGTCAAATTGGCGTAGAGTGTGGTTTCAATTTTTGGCGGCAGTTCGGTGAGCACATCTTCTTTAACCCGCCGCAGAAGAAAGGGGCTCATCAGCCGTCGTAATCGGTCCAAACGGTCGCGATCATCATGGCGGCTGATGGGAATTTCAAATACATTGCGGAATGCGGTTTCTTTTAAGAGATAGCCGGGCATGCAAAAATCCATAATGGACCAAATATCCGACAAGGCGTTTTCCATCGGGGTGCCCGATAAAGCGAATCGGTGCATGCCGTTTAATTGCTTTAGAGCGCGGGCATTTTGGGTATAGCCGTTTTTGATGTATTGCGCTTCATCGGCAATGATGGTGTCAAAGGTCATGGGCTTGTAACGTTCAATGTCGCGGCGCAACATGGCATAGCTGGTGATGAGCACCATGCCGGCGGCCGCTTTTTCCAGAAGGGCGCGGCGTTCCGGCGCGCTGCCGCTCACAATGAGATAAGGCAGAGCGGGGGCAAAGCGGCGAATTTCTTCTTCCCAATTGTAAATGAGAGAGGTGGGCACCACCACCAAAAAGGGATGTTGCGCTCCCTGGCTGCGGCGATGCAGCAAAAAGGCGATGGTCTGAAGAGTTTTGCCCAGCCCCATATCATCGGCAAGGATGCCGCTCATGTGAAGCTCGGAGAGATTGACAAACCAATCAAAGCCTCGCTTTTGATAAGGGCGCAAGGTGGCGTTCAAACCTGCAGGCAGAGGATGAACGGCATCGGTTCCGGCAGTAAGGCGCCGGGCCAGCGTTTTCAAATCGTCGGAAAGGGCCAGATTCAGGCCCATATCGTCGGCCAAAAGAGAGAGATGTCCGGCCCGAAAAGCGGGCAAGGTCAATTCCTCTCGTAAGACAGCTTCGGGGCGAAGCCCCACATCTTCTAAGAGGGCATCCAGCTGGGCCACCTGAGGGGTGGCAATGGCCAAAAAATTATCCGGAGAAAGGCGCACAAACTGTTTCTTTTGACGATGAGCCTCCAATACTTCCACCAGTTCTTCCCGAGAAAACAAGCTGTCGTCAAAAGACAGTTCAATGAGTCCGTGGGTCATGGTGGCGTGCAGCCGCGGCAAAACGGCGCGCTTCGGTTTTAAAGCCTTCAAACGTTTTTCCATGTCTATGGTGGCCAGGGCCATCATGGCAGGCAGCCCTTCATAGAGCCAGTCAAAAAGATTTTCTTCGCCGGTGAGGAGCCATTCGTCTTCATTGGGCGTAAAGTGATAGCGGCGCAGCAAATCCAAAAAGGCATTTTCCCGCTCGTCGTTGCGGAAAGGATAAGCTTCATCAGGATGCAGCGGATTGATGCGGGTTTGGCCGTATTGAAAGATGAGGTGGCCGCGCACGGTGTTGGACGAAGGATAATCCAGCTGTAAGTGGATGTTTAAATCGGGCAGCACCAGTCGGTCGCGCAATTGCTCGCTCATACGTAGGGAAACACTTGCTTCCTGCTCTAATTTGTTAAGGGCCGCGGCCATAAAATGTTTGAGCTCGTTTTCGGTGAAGATCAGATGATCCGTATGATGGGTGTGCATCACCTGTATTAACGGCAGCACATGGGCCTGATAGCTGTTGCCGGGTCGAATGATGGCATCTTCAGTGTACAAATAGCTGTAGCGATCTGCTGCATAGAGGGTATAACGGTCGGCTTCCATGTTGAGCTGATAACGGGCGTCGGGGCGTTCGGTGATGGCCAGGCGCACCGGAGGATCTTCCTGGCGCATGACCACCGGCCGTGTGTCGGTGGTGCTTTTCATAAGAATTTGTCCGCTGTGGCGGCAGACATGCTCAAAAAGCAAATCAAATTGGGCATCGGTCAAGGTGAGGTAGCGGCGTACGCGGCTTTCGCCGCTCCAGCCGCGCAGGTGGTGACCATAGCCCAAAAGACGCACACTGGATGTGATGAGATCCAAATAAAACTGGCTGTCTTCATCAAAGGCCTGGCGGCAGTGGCGAAAATCCAGCCACTTGCCGTAGCGGTGTACGGCACCGGCTTCTAAGCGATTGGCAAAATCGGTGAGATTCTTTATAATGTAAGCACGTTCGTCGCCTTGAAGCTGAAAGGACAGCGTAAAGCTCCGCAAATAAGGATCGCGGTCTAAAATGGGCACCAGCCGTACCGGCGGCGCGGTATGGGGGACATAGGCCTTAAGCACTTCGGCAACCATCCGGTGGCGTTTGTCTTCTGAAAGCTGTACATCCGGTGTGATTTGATCCGACAGAAGGCGTAACATGGCCACCAGGTGGCAGCATAAATGCTCGCGATCGGCTTCACCGCAACTGCAGCCGGCGTCGGTCAGCTGTTGGTCTAAAAAATCGGCTTCAGGATGATGTCCCGTTAAATCGGCAGATACATGCATGTGCATCTGTCCGGCGTCGGTGTGGCTTTTTTCCACATCCAGACGCTGCACCATACCTTTCTGATAAAGGGCCAAACCGCGCGATAAGGTGTTTTGATCCTGAACGTACCGATATATCATATTGCGAATGGACACGGCCATCCCCCTTTCTGTTTGCGTATTTGTTCATTATAACATAAAAGGCAGAAAAAAGAGCGATGGTCTTGATATTTTCTTTACGATTCCTTTATAAGATAGTCACTTTTTCTCATCATTTTTACGTTTTTAGCGAGTATAATAAAGCAGGAGGACAGGGATGTTGTTTTTAACCATTGCTTCGTCCAGTAAAGGCAATGCCGCACTGGTGGTGGGGCGTACATCATGTTTGTTGATTGATGCAGGTGTATCGCTGCGCAGCATTCAAGGCGCCTTGACACATCTGCCGCGGCTTGTGCCCTTGGCAGGCGTGTTGGTTAGCCATGAACATACAGATCATATGCGTGGGTTGGGTCCGTTGCTGCGCAAAATGAAGGTGCCGTGTTTTTCCTCGGAAGGGACACGCCAAGTGCTCACGGACGGCCGCTTGGGCGCAGTGGATAGAGAACGTTTCGAAATTTTGCCGGAAAATGGACGGCAAATCGGTGAATTTCATATCACCCCGCTGGCCCTTTCCCACGATGCTCTTGAACCCACCGGTTTTGTGGTTTCCGATGGCCGGCAGCAGTTGGTGACCCTTACGGACACGGGTATGGTGACCGACGTGATGAAAGAAGCGCTTTTTCAAAGCCACTTCATTTTTATGGAAGCCAACCATGACCCGGATATGCTGGCCCGCGGTCCATATCCATCGCATATCAAGCGGCGCATACTGGGCGATAAAGGTCATTTGTCCAATCAGACAACGGCAGAGGTGTTGCAACAGGTCATCGGTCCTCGACAACAGCAAATTGTGTTGGCTCACTTAAGTGAAACCAATAACCACCCGGAATTGGCTTTGAACACCATACTTAATATAATTGGTCATGTGGATATACCTATTTCGGTGGCCCGGCCCCAAAGCCCCTGTTTGTTTGCTTTGGGTGAAGAAGATGCTGCTTTTTCTGATATCGGTACAAATTAGTGTCTGTTTTATTTGAAGGAGTGAATTGTTTTGAATAAGGATGCCAACCAGAATTCTCATTCAGAGCCCGATACTCGGTCTCCGGCCGGTCAATCTTCCGGAACCGCACCTGTTTTTCGCGGTTCGGTGACGGTGCACCATGATCAGGGAGAAAAAAGCTATGTACGGGTGCACAAACCTAAGCAGGCAAAACGAGAGCGGCGCAGTTTTGGGCTGATTCTCGTTGCGGTGGCGCTTATGGCAGCCATGATTGGCGGGGGTGTGGGTGCAGGTATCGCCTCCTTCTATTTGCTGCCTAAGGGTTCAAGTCAAACCGCCAATCAGCCCGTTCAAGTGGTGCACCAAAACGATAAAACCGGCAATTACCTTATTTCCGATATTGCGAAGATGGTGGTGCCGACCGTGGTGGGTATCACCAATTACGGACAAACCGCCGGTATTTTCGGTCAATCGGGCATTGCCAAGCAAGCGTCCGGCAGCGGTGTCATTATTCGCAGCGACGGCACCATTGTGACCAACTTTCACGTGATTGCAGGGGCCAGTAAGATGGATGTGACGTTGGCTGACGGCAAAACCTACCCTGCGGCCGTAGTGGGCTATGACAAATCGGCAGATTTGGCGGTTTTAAAAATTGAGATCAAAGGGAAAGAATTTCCCGCCATTAAAGTGGGAGACTCCGACAAGCTGCAAGTCGGTGATTTGGCGGTGGCCGTGGGCAATCCTCTGGGCGAGACCTTTTCTCAAACCGTCACCGACGGCATCATCAGCGGCATCAACCGCAAATTGGAAATGGACAACAACGAGTATACCTTGATACAAACCAATTGCGCCATCAACTCAGGCAACAGCGGCGGCGCGCTTGTGAACGGCAAGGGCGAGCTTGTGGGCATCAACAGCGTGAAGATTCAGGCCCAAGGGGTGGAAGGTTTGGGCTTTGCCATTCCCATCAACAGCGTCATGAAAATTGCGGATCGCATCGAAAAAAACGGCACGCAAGAAAAACCTTTCATCGGTATTTCAGGCTACAGCCTAAATGATGACCTGGCCCAACAGCTTCACATCAATCAAACCAGCGGACTTTTGGTGATGCAGATTGTTGAAGGGGGCCCGGCCGATCAGGCAGGCATTCTCCCGGGGGACATCATTATTGCTGCTGATGGCAAAGACGTGAAGAACTTTGACGACATGCAGACCGTATTGAAGAACAAAAAAGTGGGTGAAAAAATAAACGTGGTGATTATCCGGGAACAGGAAAAACGAAATGCTCAGCTGATTTTGGGTGAAAACACCAATACAGCGGTGCCTCGCTGATAATAGCACCTGATGACAAACCATATGCCTGTCATCAGGTGCTTTTTATTGCAGAAGTTGTTGAAAATGGTTTAAAATGGTGGTTGCAAGGTTATTTTAAATTGAACGACGTTGGTTATATTTGTGACAGACGGGAGGACCTGTTCATGATATTGTTGTATCAATTGCCGGAGGGACCGAAGGCAGCGGTGGTGCCGGCTTTTTTAGAGCGCATCGGGAAACAGTTTGTGCAAGTGGATGAATCTGCTGCAAGCCTATCACCACGAGATGCCTTCGCCGGCCGGGCAAAGGGCTCATCGGTCAATGCCTCCGGCAATTCAGCCATCTTCTTTTCACCGGACGAACAGGAAGACGATGCGCGCCACATCTTAGAGCTATTAAGCCAGGCAGGCATCCGCTTTCGTCATCAGGTGCTTTTAACGGAAGACCTCATGGAACGGCCCTTAAAAGACATTATTCAGGAACAGCTGGATCATCAAATTTTTCTTAAGAAGCTGCGTCATCTGCAAGAAATGATTGACGGCTGCGGCCAACTGCGGGAAGAAGATTATGATCCCGATCGGTGGAGTGAAATGAAATTTGCCATTGCCGATGCCAACGACTGCCTGGATGCCCTGGTGGGCGAAGATGAAGACCAGGCGGCCCAAGCCCGGGACGCGTTGGAGGCGCGTACGGAGGCTTTAAAAAAACACATGGAACGATTGCTAACCTACAAACCGTCTTAACCCATAGAGAGGACAGGAGGATATGTTAAGTTTAACCCGATTGCTGACCGGCGATCATTATTATGGCGACAGCCTTCGTTATACGGAAAAAAGCAAAAATCAGAAACACGGCGTCAGTGAAGGACGCGGGCCTGTGGTGGCTTGGAACTATACCCGCACCTGTAATTTGAAATGTCGGCATTGTTACGCCCAGAGCGAGGCAAAAATTTACCCCGGAGAGCTTTCCACCGATGAGGCCAAAGCGTTTATTGACGATTTGGCCGCGTTTAAGGTGCCTGTCATTCTCTTTTCCGGCGGCGAGCC
Source organism: Bacillota bacterium (assembly GCA_023443145.1). Lineage (GTDB taxonomy): Bacteria > Bacillota > Peptococcia > Peptococcales > Peptococcaceae > Peptococcus. Next base: position 7,105 of record JAEZVS010000083.1, read on the forward strand.
TCTCATTCGCCCCGATTTCTTTGAACTGGCGGCCTATGCCCGCGACAAAGGCATTCGCGCCACCCTTTCCACCAACGGCACCCTCATCACGCCGGAAGTGGCTCGAAAAATCAAAGATCACGGCATTGGCTATGTGGGTATTTCCATTGACGGCCTGCGGGAAGTGAACGACCGTTTCCGCGGTGTGGAAGGGGCTTTCGATCAGGCTATGGAAGGTATTCGCAATTGCCGTGCCGTGGACCAGCGGGTGGGCCTGCGCTTCACCATCAACCGCACCAATTATCAAGATATCGGCGCGGTTTTCGACCTTATGGAAGAGGAAGACATCGACCGTATCTGTTTTTATCATTTGGTCTATTCCGGCCGTGGGGAAGAGATTATGGCCGATGACCTGAGCCATGAAGAGACCCGTGCGGTGGTGGATCAAATTGCCGAAAAAGTGCTGGATTTTGATCGACGCGGCCTCAAAAAAGAAGTGCTTCTGGTGGACAACCATGCCGACGGGCCCTATCTCTATTTGAAATACAAAGATAAGGATCCCGAACGGGCCAAGACCATTTGGCATCTCCTTTCTATTAACGGCGGCAACCGCAGCGGCATCGCCTTTGCGGAAGTGGACAATTTGGGCAATGTCCATCCCGATCAATTTACGCAGCACCACAACTTGGGCAATGTGAAGGAACGGTCCTTTAAAGACATTTGGACGGATATGTCCAATCCTCTCTTGGCAGGGCTGAAAGACCGCAAGGCTCTTTTATCCGAAACGTGCCGGCGCTGCAACTGGCTTTCCATCTGCAACGGCAATTTCCGCGCCCGGGGCGAAGCGGTGACAGGCGATTTCTGGGGCTTTGACCCGGCTTGTTACCTGACCGACGAAGAACGCGCCCGTCCCAATCCCGATCAGGAAGAGGTGGGCTCATGAAAATTATGAGCTGGAACACCACCAACGATTGCAATCTCTTTTGTGCCCATTGCTATCGAGAATCGGGGGAAAAAGCCAAAGGCGAACTGAACACCGAAGAAGGCAAAAAACTGATCGATGAAATTGCCCGAGCGGGCTTCAATATTATGATTTTTTCCGGCGGTGAGCCCATGACCCGCCCCGATATTTATGAACTCATTGCCCATGCCCGAAGCCGGGGCCTGCGCCCGGTTTTAGGGTCCAACGGCACGTTGATCGATGACGAAGCGGCGCGCCGCTTAAAAGAAGCAGGCCTCATGGCTGCCGGCATTTCTCTGGACAGCCTCGATCCGGCCAAGCACGACAAGCTTCGCGCCAAAGAAGGCGCCTGGCAGGAAGCGGTACGGGGTATGGAAGCCTGCAAACGCGCCGGCCTGGCTTTTCAAATTCACACCACCGTTATGGATTGGAATGAAGGCGAAGTGACCGATCTGATGGATTTTGCAGTGGAAATCGGCGCGCGTGCCCATCACATTTTCTTTTTGGTGCCCACGGGACGCGGTGAAGAAATTAAAGATATGGCCCTGGATCGCCAATCTTATGAAGATGTTCTCAAGCGCATTATGAACAAGGCCAAAGAGGTGCCCATTGAAGTAAAACCCACCTGCGCCCCTCAGTTTATTCGTGTGGCCAGTCAAGTGGGCCACGAGCAGCGTTTTCGCAAAGGCTGCCTGGCCGGCATCACGTACTGCATCATCAGTCCCAAAGGAGATGTCCAGCCCTGTGCCTATCTTAAAATGGAAATTGGCAATGTGCGTGAAAAACCTTTTGATGAAATCTGGGCTGAAAACGAAACCTTCCAGCTTTTGCGCACCATGGATTATTCCGGTCAATGCGGTATGTGCCAATTTGGCAAAAGCTGCGGCGGTTGCCGGGCAAGGGCGGCTTATTATCACAAAGGCGATATTATGAGCGCCGACCCCTTATGTATTTTAAACAAAGAGTAAGAGGTGTGACGTATGTATCAACTCGACGATTTGGATAAAGATATTCTCATGATTTTGCAGCGGGGCATTCCTCTTTCTTCGCGTCCTTATCAGACCATGGCCGAAGAAATTGGCGGTGTCACTGAAGAAGAGGTCATTCACCGCATTGCGCGGTTAAAAACCGAGCACATCATTCGGCGCATGAGCGGTTTTTTCAATTCCCATGCCTTGGGCTATCGGTCCATGCTCATTGCCGTCAAGCCCGCCGAAGGACATTTTGATGAAGCGGTGCAGGTGATCAACCGTTATCCGGGCGTGACCCACAACTACGAGCGCAATCACGATTTTTCCGTGTGGTTCACCCTCATTGCCATCAACCAGCCGACGCTGAACCGCATCTTAGATGAGATTGAACAAAGCCCCTATGTGGCAGACATGTTGCGCTTTGAAATGAGCAAGCGCTATAAAATTGATGTGACCTTTGCGCTAAAGGAGGCAAAGCCCCATGGCCAATCCCAAACTGACTGAATCCGATAAAGCCATTGTGCGCGCCCTGCAGCAAGATCTGCCCCTGGTGCCGGAACCCTATAAAGCGTTGGCGGAAGAGCTTTCCATGAGTGAAACGGAGCTTATGGCAGGCATTCAACGCCTTATGGATATGGGCTGTTTGAAACGCATCTCTATTGCGTTGCGCCACAAAAATGTCGGCTATACCATCAATGTGATGGTGGTGTGGGATGTGCCCGACGATCAGGTGGATGCCATTGGTGCTCGGGTGGCCGGTCATCCTTCCGTGACCCACTGTTACCGCCGCAACCGTGAAGCGGCATTTCCCTATAATCTTTACACCATGCTTCACGCCAAAAGCGATGACGAATACGACCGCATCATCAGTGAGTTGCAAGCCATCATCGGAGAAGACACCCCTCACGACCTTTCTTTTGATGCCCTGCGCTCCATGCGCGAACTAAAAAAAATCGGCATGAAGTACTTTCTGGAAAAGCCGGAAGATATGGTGGAGGAATAAAACCGTCCCGGGGCAAGTCGAGCTTTGTTGTGCTGTGTGCCAACATCTGAGCGACAGGCGCCGGGATTTTTTGTAGGCAAAGGAGGCGCGTCGTGCATCGACATTCTATAGATCGCTTTCAGCTGATGAGCTGGCTTTTGGCTGTGTTCGCTGCAATGGTGGGGTTTTATGCGCTGGTGCTCTTTTTAGTGTGCGGAGGCCGTTTTCCCGCGTTTAATGCCCATGACATGACCAATGCGGTGCTCGCTTTTACGGTGGGGATGGTGCTCTTGATTCTAAACATCTTTGTGGTATCGGATGCTTTGGACGGGAAAAGTTGGCGCAAGCCTGTGCTGACGGTTATAAGCGCCCTGGGCGCAGCCTTCACTCTGGTGGGGTACGGCTGGATGTTTGTGGCCGCCGGTCTTTTCTCCTGAAGGAACCAAATGCAAACGGAAGGAATCGTTTGTCCGGAATGTGTGCATATGGTGCGGGCAGCTTTCTGGCCACGTCCTTTATCATCTGTTTTAAAGCGGTTGCTTGGCCGCTGGTGACGGCAGCGTCTCTTTATGGTAGGTTGCGCGCTCTGTGCCGGTCACATTGTGGCGAATGAAGAGCGCCTTTATATGAAGATGAGGTGAGTTTGTTGGCAATACTTTTTCAAGAAGAAAAAACTTATGATGAGCGGCTACAAGATCAGTTAAACAAAACTTTTGTGCGGAGTGCCACCGCATCGGCGCAGGATCGATTTAATGAACGGCGGGAGCAACTTGCGCAGACCACGCCCCATTGGGATGAATTGGTGGCGCAGGCGGCTGCCATTCGCGCCCACACCCTGGACCATCTGGATGAATACTTGGCGCAGTTTTTTGCAGAAGCGGAAAAAAACGGCGCCAGTCTGCATTTTTGTCCCACTTCCAAGGATGCTGCGGAGGCGGTACTAAACATCATCCGAGACGTGAACGGAAAAAGGGTGGTCAAATCCAAATCCATGCTGACTGAAGAAATCAATCTCAACAAGGTGCTTTTGAGCCACGGCATTGATGTGACGGAAACCGATCTCGGCGAATGGATATTGCAATTGGATGATTGGGACGCTCCGTCACATATTTTAGGGCCGGCCACCCACAAAGACCGCCATCAGGTCTATGATCTTTTTGTGAAAAACGGCTATACCGGCACAAAAGACATTCCGGAGATGGCCCGATTTGCCCGCGGCCAATTGCGCGAAAAATTCTTAGCGGCGGATGTGGGCATCACCGGTTGTAATTTTGCCATTGCCGAAACGGGCACGGTCTCTATTATGACCAATGAAGGCAATGGACGGATGGTCACCACCCTTCCTAAAACACAGATTGTGGTGATGGGGTTGGAGCGGCTGGTGCCTACCTTGTCGGATTTTGAAGCCATCATGCAGGTATTCCCGCGGAGTGCAGTGGGGGTCAATACCTCCAGCTATCTGTCGCTTACAACCGGTCCGCGCGGAGAGGGAGAACTGGATGGCCCTGAAGCGCTGCACATCATCGTTTTGGATAATGGCCGTTCCGATATTCTGGCCTCTGATTTCCGCGACATGTTGCGCTGTGTGCGCTGCGGCACATGTCAAAATGTGTGCCCCGTCTATCGCCACGCCACCGGCCACAGCTACGGCTCTATTTACGCCGGGCCTATGGGCGTGGTCTTGACCCCTTTATTGGTCGGTTATGGCGCAGCCCATGATCTGATTTATGCATCCACACTTTGCGGCGAGTGCAGTGCCAACTGTCCGGTGCAGATTCCTCTCCATGAACTGATTTTGCGCCATCGTGAAGCGTGGGTCACCTCCGGCGGTGCCGATCGAGTGGAAGGGGCCGTCATGCATCTTGTCGGGCGGGCGTTGGCCGGCGGCAGACGTTTTCAGCTGGAGACCCGTGCAGGCAGCTTGCTCATGCCGGCTTTGGCCTGGCGCCATGGGGGCGACCATTTGGACGAGCGCAGTCATCTGCCCGTGTTGGGCCGTTGGACGGCAAGCCGCAACTTTCCTCTTTTGGCGCGGTCAAGCTTCCGTCAGGAAATGCGCAAGCGCCAAAAGGCAAAAAACAGAATGTGCGGAAAAAAGAGAGGTGATAGCCGTGGGTGAGTGCAGCAAAAGTGAATTTTTGGCGAAAGTGTCTCAGGCTGTCGCTAAAAAAACGAAAAAGGCACCCAATCCCGAATCCCATCTGGGGCCTCAAATCAAACGCCATCAGAACCTGGACGCACCGGCCTTGAGGCAGGTTTTTGCCGATCAGGAAACAGACCGCCACTTTGTGTGGCGTGCTTGCCGGGGGGCAGAGCTGGCCGGCGTGTTGCAAGACATTGTGGCAGAAACCGGCGCGCGCCGTTTGGCGGCCGCTTCCGATGAGGATAGCCTTCGCTTCGGCGTGGCCGATATATTGCGCCCTTTGGGCACATCTCTTTTCGTCTGGCCGGGTAACGACCTTTTGGATGAAAAGGAGAGAACCGAAGCACTGGCCGAGGCCGATCTGGGGGTGACGGTGGCCCAAATCGGGGTGGCCGAAATCGGCACCGTTATTGAATGGTCTACGCCCCAAGCGGGAAAATCGGTGAGTTTGCTGCCGTCGGTGCATGTGGCTCTCTTGCCGCAAAGCCGCCTGGTGCCCAATTTACATGAAGCCATGCGCTTTATGCAGGCCCGCTTTGGGCGTGATCGGATGCCTGCCGGAGTGGTGCACATATCGGGCCCTTCGTCCACGGGAGATATTGAAAGTGTTATTGTGGTGGGTGCCCATGGCCCTGTGGCAGAGCATGTGGTGTGTCTGATCGATGCGTGACGCATCGTGTAAAAATTTTTCGAATGCATACGACCGCTTCAACAAGAGGGCGTTATGAAAGAAGAAAAGCGAGAAGAACCGTCGGCGGCTCTTCTCGCTTTTTTCTTTTGGAGGTAGATATTCAGCGAGAAATAGATTGCATAAATAAAATATATATCAAATACATGTGAGATTAAATTTCAACTTCAACAATATCACCGTTTTTTCGTTGAAATATAATTGCATAAAAATTGATGGGCTCCGTCTATAAACAAATCATAGGGGGACTTTGTGAAAATCTGATGTATAATAAAGCAAATCCTGCCGGTGTTTATGGATGAGCAGGTGTCGGAAAGGAGGCGGACGATATGTCTGTCGCATTCATTGTCATTATCGTTTATATGGCATTGCTGGTTTTTATTTCTT
>JAEZVS010000116.1 GCA_023443145.1 Bacillota bacterium
GTTGTATATCTTGTTCCCAAAGGGGCGTCTGTACAGCCGTCACCACATCTTTTGGGGGAACAAAATTAAGCAAAAGGGTTTCTTTTAAATTATTTCCCATTAAATAAATGGCTCCAAGCCCCATCAGCCATCCTTTGCTGGCCGTTGCATTCATACCGGGAAATTTGGCTTTATCACCGGTACCGGTATAGGCTTGAAACGCAATCAGCCACCGCGCCAGTTCAGCATCAGTCAGATGATTCTTGTTTACATCACTGGCCGGAGAAAAAAGACAAATTTTATTATTGCTCTCAGATATGAGCCGGTTTATTAATTTGGGGCTGATATCACCTGTTCTGCTGATGTTCATCGCGGCCATATTGTCTTCAGTGATTTGCATAAAAGGATAGGTATCATCAAAAAGGTTAAATTTATATGCCCATTTTTCCAAATAGCGCTGAATGATGTCCGGTAAGGCCTCCGCCTGCCAAAGTGCCCGCCAGGTGTTGTTTAACGCTTCCAGATAATCCTCTTCATCAAATTCATCCACTGCATTTTTTTGAAGAAAGCGCTCATCAATCTCCAACCAGTCGTAGGGATTTCCTCCGGCATCAAACCGAGAAAAAACCGTATAGGTTACTGCGAGGAGAAACCGCAAAATGGAAAAATCCTGCTGCGGTGTTTCGCCGGCCAGTCGTATGTAGCGATGTGCATTTTGAAAAACATCCATAAGCGATACATCTTCCACACGGCCTTTGTCATCAACCATCACAGATATCCAAGGCTCTGTCATAAGATTAAATTCACGCATCCGATCACCCCTTCATTATTTGCAATCCATATTTCTCATTATAACACAAACGAAATTCCATCAAGTCGAAAAAATTGTTCTCATCTAAAATAATGCCAAGACTTCCTTTTAGCCATCTTTCTTCTTGCCAGCTGCTTAATTCTTGCCGATTAAATTCTTCCAACTCTTCAATCAGCTTACTGATACGCATGGGATGACATAAAACCGATGGCAACCGAATGGTTTGTGTGGCCAGTTTTTGGGCGATCTCCGTTTCTGAAATGCGTGTGGATATATCTTCTTTCTCATGAATAAAGCCATATCCGCCATCCATTTCTTTAACCACGATCACTTCAACCGTATCACCGCCATCGCGCACTTGAGCAAATCCTCTTTCTCCGGACTCTGTCAAAGATATATTATTCAACCAACCGGCAATAGATCCTTTATTCCTCATCGGTTTTTGCAAAAGGTAAGCTTCTGCACTCCTTTCTTTATTCTTGATGCGTTTTTTCTCTTTTTCTTTTGCTTCCATATACAAATTCATATGGTCCTCATTTAAAATGAGCGTCTCTTCTCCGTACACCTTTTGAACCAGCGAGGAAATATCCTGAGGAATAGAGAGGGTATCCGGCAAATAATATTGTGTTCGGATTAAAAGATAAGGTCCATAGACGGCACTGCTGCCGCTGTCAAACTGAAAGTCGGAGCTTGTGCCCATGACCAAAAGCTTAGGCGTCCGTAATTTTTCAGGGCGCGCTGTCGACGCATGGCGATGAAGGCGGCCCACACGTTGGAGAAGAAGATCCATGGGCGCCAAATCACTGACCAACACGTCAAAATCAATATCCAGAGATTGTTCCATGACCTGCGTGCCGACGATGATTTTTTTCTGAGGTCTATCGGCATTTTTACCGATCATATGCAAAAGCGCGTTTTCTTTCTCCATGCGATCTGTGGCAATAAAACCCGCATGCAGCAGTTCTATCCGGTCCTCTCCAAAATGCACTGCCAGTCGTTCGGCCAGAGACTGTGCACGCATCACTGTGTTCACAATAATGCCTGCCACACCGCCATCAGATAAAAGTGCATCCAGTTCGGCAATTAATTGATCTTCGTCCAGCCTTTGCACAGCCACAGCCGTATTTTCTTGAGCGGAAAAATCGCTCCGTTGTCCCAAAATACCGTCTGCAATATACGTGATCAAGGGATAGGCGTGTGATAGGTCCCAATGTTTCGGGCAGGGTATTTTGTTGAGGTTGACACCGGCACCCAATGCATAAGCTTTGACGAGTTCGGTACGGGTATGGGCGGGCAGCGTTGCCGACAGCAACACCACTGGCACGCCATAGCTGCCCATCCATTGCAGCGCGCGGGCCAAATAGCGGTTCATATAGGCGTCATAAGCATGGACTTCGTCAATAACCAGCACTTTTTTGCTCAAACCCAAATGGCGCAGCGCCAAATGGTTCTGCCGGAGTGCACATAGTAGAAATTGATCCACTGTGCCCACCACAAAATCATCTAAAATGGCGGTCTTTTTTCCGGAAAACCATTGGTTCACAATAACTGAAGCATCATGTTCTCCATCTATGTCAATGCCATTGGCAATAGAGGTAAAGGTTCGGTTCAATGCTGCTTTGCCATGCAAAAGGCGAATGGACTTGCTTTTGCAATCGTCTGCACAAATATTATCCAGCCAATTTTTCACTCGAGAAAAAATGCCGTTGGACGTGGCTTGCGTCGGTAAGCCGAAAAACAACCCCGAACGGCCTGTTTTTTGTGCCATATGTTCCACCGCCGCCAAGGCCGCCTCCGTTTTGCCCAGGCCCATGGGTGCTTCCAAAATAAACAAACCCGGCTGCTCGAAACCGCAAATGGTCTCTGAAAAAACACGCTGCATATCTTTAGGTTTAAAGCCGAAACGTTGCTCGTAAAATTCGGATATATTCGCCACGTCCGTCGGCTTCCAAATTTCCGTGACAAACCACGAATGCAAAGTGTTTTGATAACGGCTTTGCCAATCTATCTCATCTTGAGGTTCATCCAATGGTACGAGCGGAAAATATGACGGATTGCTGGCAATCCAATCGGCCATGATGAGCAGGCCGGATAAAATCACCTGGCCGAATACATTCATGTTGGGTAAAGCGTTGGTATGCGCATACCCGGCTGAATGAAGCGCCCAATCAAACAGGTTCTTTTGCGCGTACTGCCATTCCTGATAAACGGGGTGCTGCGCATCTTCCACTTGATAATAATTGGCTTGGTAAGATTTCATTTGGCCGCAATTATTCGGCGCCACATCCAACGGTTTTCCATGGTGGCCGCTCACAATGAGGCAAATGTCATCGTTTACACCGAAATTTTTTAACAAATAATGCGACGCCAATGCATGGGGCGTCTGTTGGGGAGACATCAGCTGCAAATCCTTAATGGCATAAAATCCGGCTTCATGCAACTGTTCCAGAAGTTTGTCCTCTAAGTCGGGAGAATGTATAAATCGATTGGATTTGGTTTGAAAAGCCGGGGTCGCTTTGCCTAAATCATGAACGGCCCCTAAAAATTTAGCCAGTTTTTTGCCTTCCTCTAGATCTTTTGTCCCTATGGATTGCAAAACAATTTGTTTTTGCCCGTCAGCCAGCCAATTTTCCCATAAAATCTCCATCACATGCATGGTATCTTTCAAGTGCATTTCTAATGAAAGCCACTGATCAAGGCCGTCTGATCCGTCTTTTTTTGCCCATAAGGCTTTCACCGACTGTCTATCTGCCATCAATACCCACCTCCATTATAGCAAATTATAATATGACCGCGTCGTCTGTGTACATTTTTTTCTTGTGTATATGCACCTGATGTATCACAGTCTTTTATGACAGTAAAGATTGTATCACAAAATTTTAGCCGAAAAAAAAACCTGCAGGTGCGTGTAATGGCCTCCACGCAACCTGCAGGTTTTTATTAGCTCCTATACCATATGCTATTCTTCTCCCTGTTGTACAGGATTTTCCGGATTTTGAATCCATTCGCTGTAGCTGCCGTTGTAAATTTTGTGGGGAATTCCCAAGGATACGAGAGCCAAACTGTTGACGCAGGCAGACACGCCGCTGCCGCAAGAAAGAATGATTTCATCATAGCCGGCCACATCTTTAAAGTGATCTTTTAAAAAGGCCTCATCCTTTAAAGTGCCCTTTTCAACCACATCGGCATAAAAATAGTTTTTGGCCCCGGGAATATGGCCAGCCACAGGATAGACCGGTTCTACTTTTCCAATATAGCGCATGTAAGAACGGCTATCAATTAATAGCGTACGTTCCTGATCTTTTACTTCTTTCACATAAGCCTGATCCACCACCAGACTTTCGTTGGGATGGATGGTGAGGCGGCCGCCACCCGGAAGGCGTTCAACAGAATTATCCGTCGGTCCGCCCGCTGCGATCCAGCCATCCAATCCGCCGGCCAGTACCCGAATATTGTTGATGCCGGAATAAAATCCTTGATAAAGCAATCGAGACGGTCCGGTTAAGTCGCCTTCATCATACGCCACCACCAATGTATCGTCGCTGATGCCGTAGCCCTCCATCATCGTTTTAAAATCACTGTGCTCCAAAAAGGGATGATTCCCGCCATGGCGGCCCCTTTCATCTGACAGATCTGTCAAGAGATCCAGAAAAAAAGCGCCGGGAATATGAGCCTCAGCATAGACTGTTTTGCCCCAATCCGGATTTTTTAAGTCGAAACGGCAATCAAAAATAACCACGTGCTGACCTGCTTTTTGCCTGGCCATCACATCATCCGGCGTGATGAGATAATTCATAATGCTCCCCTTCCTCTTCTACAAACTAAAGTGCATAGCCGATGGCTTGACGATTGCGATAGAAAAAGGCTTCTTTAAAACCTAAAGATTTGAGATGGCTGCCGGTTTCAGAAAAAAAGCGCCCCAAAGACCCCACTTCATGAGCATCGGATGCAAGGGTAATAAGCCGGCCGCCCAGCTCACGATAACGCACCAACATGGCATCGTCTAAGATGCCGGGATCGGAACCTGTTTGATCAAAGAACTTATAACGGGTGCGGTTGTTGATCTCCAAAGCAATATCTCGCCTGATCATCTCTTTAAACAACACGTCTATCCGTTCCGGATGTTCTTCATAGCGCATGGTTTTGTCTTCAAAGGGTACATAGCGGCTCATATAGTCCACATGGGCCAAAATATCAAAATCAAAGGGCGATTTCACCAGCTCAATATGGGCGTCTAAAACATAATCATACGCTTCCTGCTTGCTTAAACAGTAGAGAGGCTGGCGATCTGTAATAGACAGATCCACATCTTTCAGGGCATGTATGGAACCGATGATTTGATCAAAATTGTGTGGAGAAAGAAAATCGTTAAACTGAGAGGCCAAATCGCGTCTATAGCCCACCTCAATGCCGGTCAATAGAGAAAAAGATTGCGGCAGCGTGTATCGAGCTTTTTCAATTGCAGCTCGATATTCTGCCGGATCAAAAATCCATTCCCCGGGTTTAATCGGTGCATACAGATCGGTCTTTTCCTGATCGACGGTACCTTTGGAGCAATAATCTTTATCAAAATGATCCGTCAAACAGAGAGAGGAAAAGCCTTTACGCAAAGCCTCGTCTAAAAGAACAGCCAACGATCGATTGCTGTCAGGTGAAAATTCTTTAGAGTGACTATGGGTTTCTACGAGCATGTCACACCTCCTCTCATTTCTGTATAGCACAAAGCGTCGCTCCGTACAAGGGGAATCCGACAGTTTTTCTCTAAACTTAACAACCGGCGCAGCGCTTAAAATGGATAGCCCATGGGTATGACATCACGTAAGGAGTGATTGAATTGAATCATGCATATGAGCCCACATCTGTGTGGGAAAATTTATCAGAAGATGAACGTGCAGCGCTTCATCAGTACGCCAAGCGTTACAAAGCTTTCTTAGATGCCGCTAAAACCGAACGTGAAGCCGTGCAAGAGAGCGAACGCCTGGCGCGAGAAGCAGGCTTTGTACCCTTTTCTGATGTGGTGGACTCCGGCAAGCCTGTGGAAGAGGGCGCGCGGCTCTTTCTAAATCATAAAAACAAGGCCATGGTGCTCTTTTTAGCCGGGAAGGAACCTCTCACCGCCGGGTTGGATATTGTAGGCGCACATATTGACGCCCCTCGCCTGGACTTAAAAAGCCGTCCTCTTTATGAAGAGGGCGCCTTGGGCTTACTGAAAACCCATTACTATGGCGGCATTAAAAAGTATCAATGGACCTGCCTGCCCTTATCTTTACACGGTGTGGCCTATACGAAAGAAGGACAAGAAGTTACCGTGCGCTTGGGAGATGAAAAGGAAGATCCTGTATTTTATATCACCGATCTGCTGCCTCATTTGGGAAAAGACCAGGCAAGCAAAACCTTAAGTGAAGCCATCACCGGGGAACAGCTGAATGCCGTGTGCGGCCATGAACCGTCTAAAAAAGAAGGCGATGATGACGAAGAAAAAGCATCGGTTAAGGCGGAAGTGTTGCGCCTTCTTCATGAAAAATACGGCCTCATTGAAGAAGATTTGCTCCTTTCAGAGCTGGAGCTGGTACCTGCCGAAAATGCGCGCGACGTGGGCTTTGACCGTTCTCTCATTGCCGCACACGGACAGGATGATCGCTCCTGTGCCTTTGCCGCTCTGGATGCCCTTCTTTCTCTCACGGAGGCGCCCAATCGTTGGGCCGCAGTTCTTTTGGTCGATAAAGAAGAAATCGGTTCCGTCGGCAACACCAGTATGGGTTCGCGGTTTTTCGAAAACGCTTTGGCAGAACTTTTGCATTTGGAAGGAGAAGGCGAACTTGCCCTGCGTCGCACACTGGCTCAATCACGGGTGCTTTCCGCAGATGTGACCGCCGCCTTTGATCCCACTTTTCCTGAAGTCATGGATAAGCGCAATGCGTGTATGATGGGCTATGGCGTGGCGCTGTCCAAATTCACCGGTTCCCGCGGCAAAAGCGGTTCCAACGACGCCAATGGTGAATTTCTACGGGATCTGCGTGCTATTTTTGACCGCCACCGCATCGTGTGGCAAATTGGCGAGCTGGGCAAGGTCGATCAAGGCGGCGGTGGTACCATCGCCTATATTTTGGCAGATAGAGGTGCGGAAGTAGTGGATTGCGGTGTCCCCATGCTCTCTATGCACGCCCCTATTGAACTGGCTTCAAAAGCCGACTGCTACATGACCATGTGCGCCTATCGTGCTTTTTTGTCTGAATAGGAGGTTCCCATGTCTCAGACCATCGATGCTTCGTCTACCTCTGTGGCCGGTGATGTCATTTATTTTGCTGCCGGTTGCTTTTGGGG
>JAEZVS010000139.1 GCA_023443145.1 Bacillota bacterium
TCCAGCGGCAATTCTTCGCTTCCCGACTCGTGAATCTGCGACAAATCCAATTGCACCTTCACCTCATCAATAGCATTGACAACATTTTGCTCTCCTGAGACAAAAACAGATTTCGGTTCAATTTTAACATCTTTAAGTTTTTCTCCGGAAGGTAATTCACCAATTTTTTCCAACTGGACCTCAAAATGGGCACCTTCCGCATGTTCCACTGTCACATTAATTTCATTTGGAGAAATTTTACTCACATAAACACCGGATGGCGCGCGCACGTTCACCTCACAGGAATTATCTCCGATTTTAACCTGGCTCAAGTCCACATTTGCCGTAAAATCTCTTACGTCTATATTACGCAATCGCCTCGAGCGCCCACGCACCGTCACATTTACATTTTTAACGGACATTTCAGCTGACAATTCATATGCCAGATGTGTCATTGTGACAGGCACTTGAAAAGTGCGCTGCTCAAAAGGATTTTTTTCTATGCCCACATAAAACCACAACAGCACAGCCAGCAAGAGAGAAACGATTTTTAAAGACCACTTTTTAATGTCGATCTCTTTCATTGAAATGACCTCCATTTCCCCCAAAATGACTCTTTTTGGTCGGCTTGATGCAGCAAAGACATCAACATCTGGGTCATATCTTTATAAGACAAATCGTACGATAGTTTTCCACCTTCAGCGATAGACATACTGCCTGTTTCTTCCGAAACAATAATCACCACAGCATCACTGACCTCACTTAATCCAATTGCAGCACGATGACGGGTGCCCAATGCTTTAGAAATATTACGATTGTCTGAAAGAGGAAGGTAGCAGCTTGCCGCTACAATCCGATCACCGGAGACAATGACGGCACCATCATGCAGAGGTGTATTGACAATAAATATATTATTAAGCAATGCGGTTGACAGCACACCGTCAATAGCAATACCCGTATTGATATATTCTCTTAATCTGCTCTCACGAGCAATGGCAATAAGCACGCCGGTTTTGGTGCGAGATGAAGCGGTCAGACAACCCATAAGCTGATCCACCTGATGGCGAACAGCACCTTCTCCCTCGCGCTGTTTGGCACGCTGCCACATGCTGCCTTTCCCAAGTTGTTCCAAAGCACGACGCAATTCCGGTGCAAAAATGACGGGAATCGCCACAATCAGCACACGTTGCAATTGCACCAATACCCAGTTCACAGTAGATAGACCCACCAATTCGCTAAACACACTAAACGCCAACAAAACTAGTATCCCTTTTGCCAGCTGCTCTGCCCGCGTGCCGATAATCATATCGATAATTTTATAAATAGCAAAAGAAATGATGAGTATGTCCAAAATATTGACCGGATAAAACACACTCGGTAAACCGTCAATAAAACTTTGCATGATCACACCCCGGTATTCATATTATATTATTAAATCATGAATCATGATTGGATTTTTCAAGTTCATCCAACACATTTTCGCGTAAAGAAGCAACCATCGTCGGCACATCAATACTCATAGGGCATTGTTCAATGCAACGCCCACAGCGCAAGCAATTATATAGTGGGGGTGCCGCTTCCATCACACTGTCTTCCACAAAAGCAGTCCAAATGGCGCCGATGCCGCCCATGTACGTTTTACCGAAATGACCAGCTGTCAGCGCAAACACCGGACATTCATACATGCAACCGCCGCAGCGAAGACAAAGAGCCGCTTCATGACAAACAGCATCTGCCATCAACTGCGAACGACCATTGTCCACAAAAATAACATGAAACTCTTTCGGTCCGTGGGCGCCGTAAGTTGTCACCTTTTCAATATCGCCGGTCTTACTGGGACCGCTGATCACATTTAAATATCCCGGTGCACCATATTGACCATAACGCCAATTGACCTCGCACACCTTCATTGCGTCTAAGAAAGAAGGAACCAGCTTTTCAATGCCTACCACGGCTATGTGAACTGGCGGCACAGCTGTACAAATACGCACATTCCCTTCATTTTCAATAATTGCAATTTGACCGGTTTCAGCTGCAACAGCATTGGCACCGGAAATACCCACATCGGCCGTAAAATATTTTTCGCGCAAGAACTCTCTTACCGCACCCACCTCCACTTCAACATCAGGAGGTATGTCCCGTCCAAAAAACTTGGAAAAAACTTCAGCCACTTGCTCACGGGGCATGTGTATGGCCGGAGACAAAATATGCATCGGGTTTTCATCGGTAAGCTGTAAAATAAACTCTCCCAAATCCGTCTCCCAAACAGTGTGGCCCAGCTTTTCCAAACGCTTACGAAGATGAATTTCCTCTCCAAGCATTGATTTTCCTTTAACGATGGTTTTTTTATCGCCAATAATTTGATGTATAAGTTGCGTACACTCCTCCGCATCTTTTACAAAATAACCTTTGCCATGATTGCTTTCAATCGCAGCAATGGCTTGATTCATCAACGCTTTCCAATCATTATTGGCCTTTAATTTA
This sequence comes from Bacillota bacterium, assembly GCA_023443145.1. GTDB lineage: Bacteria > Bacillota > Peptococcia > Peptococcales > Peptococcaceae > Peptococcus. The sequence continues at coordinate 2,464 of JAEZVS010000139.1, forward strand.
ATATCTTTTACTTCCTCAGCCAGTGCCTGCGTATGAGGATATTTTTCAAGACTATCTTTTACGTTTTTTCGATAGGATTCAATGGCGCGTCCCAGCGCCTTATGTATGTTTTCGTCTTTAGACGCTTTATTGATATTTTTTCCATAGGACACCATATCTTTTTTTATGTTACGACTCATTTGGCGAATCCCTCCATTATCAATTCTGCCAAATCAACAATTTCCAGCGACTTTCCGGCAGACTTCAAGGCCGACAAACAAAACGGACAGGCAACAACCGCTTTATTTGCACCTGTTGCAGTCAGTTCTTCATATCTCTGCTCAGCAAGGCGATGAGAAAGCTCCGGATAGACCATCTTTATAGGCCCTCCACAGCAAGTGGTCCATACGCCGGATCTTGTTGGATCCACATGATTCACCTCTGCTGCATCCAAAATATCGCGCAATTCTGAGACGACGCCCATCTCTCTAGCCAAACGGCAAGAATCGTGTACAACAAATTTTGCAGAAGATGCCACCGATGGAAGCCGATCTCTTCGCGCCCACAAAAGCTCCGGAAAGGTTTTTATTTGAATATCCGGAAAGTCTTTGAATGCCGGATAGACATATTTAAAAACTTCTGCAGCATGCGGCGACAAACAAACCACTGTTTCGGCTCCGGACTCATTTAAAAAGCGATTGATATCACGACTATAAAGCGCAAGAGCATCTTTAAATCCCATTTCATGCAGCAACGCGCCGCTATAAATTTCGGCTTCACCGTTGTAGCAAATATCATAGCCCAAATGCATTAAAATGGCTGCTGCTTTGCGGTTGATATCAAAAAAACGCTTCTTATCTTGCGCAAATACCGAAGCAAAGATCTTTTCAGGCACCAAACCTGTGGTATGTGCCAAATCGCGCATACTCATCATCCAAGAAAAGGCCATTGAACCGGGATCAACGAGATCCATGACTTTCAAAAGCGAATCAATAAAAGGCAACAACTGATATTCCCCGCCGGTATAAAAAAGCAATTTTCCTTTTTTCGGCAGATGTAAATCTTTGGCCCATTGTGCATTCTCTTTCGCCGAAACCGCAAGGGGATTTTTATTTTCTAAGATATTATCTCGAATGAGTGTCATGGTTTCAGGCAACTGTTTTTTACTCATCTCCTACACCTCCAAGGTCCATTCCATCATACAATATGTCATCTGAAAAATAAAGTTTATATGTAAAAAGCCCATTCAAGATTTCGTTAAATATGACATTAAAATAAAAAAACTTCTATTAACACATCTTTGTGTTAATAGAAGTTTTAAAAAATCAAACATATCTAATGCTATCAATAAATCGATAACCCCACGTATTGATTTGTGAGGCAGGTTCTACGATCACACCATCAGGCAATCCGGCATGTATGACCATTGGTCTGCCACCATTTTTACCCATGTAAACCGAAACATGATGATATGGTTGCTTACCAGAGGTGGTGTAATTGATATCACCGGGCTGTAACGTATTAAAATCGGTCGGAATATGCGTGCCACCAAACTTTGCAGAATCCAAATATTGGCAACGAACCATACGATAACCACCATCGGCATACATATCACAGTCTGTAGGTCCTGGAATATGAATGCCAAATTTCAAATACGCACTATAAGCCAGTCCGCAGCAATAAACACCCTGACCATTTTCTAAATTAGTACCAAACCACTTAAACGGCAGCCCATCAAACTTAGCTGCATAATTTGCAATTGCTTGGCCTTTTGCCTGTGCCGGCGTGCAATTTTGAGCCCAACGATTGCTAAAATCAACCATGGTAGGGTAGCTCCAATAAATCAATTTGCCAACGCGACCACCAGGAAATTGTCCACTGCGCACAACCCCATTTTTATCAAAGTAATAAACCCCGTCACCGGTTGATCGGCCGCCACCGTATTGCATCGCATAGTCATAAGGCTGAAAATAATACATCTGACCATCAATTTGTTTCCACCCGTTTGCCAATCCGGATTCCGCATCTGCAAACATAGTACGATTACTTTCCTTAATCCAGCCAACAACAACTGCGTTTGCATCATTCAAGTAATAATGTTTGTTATCAACAAGGAAAATTTTGTCTTGAGACTGAACAGACAAAGCCTTATGTCCTGAGTCTTTGTCAACCAGAATGTATTCTCCATCGTTAAACTGAAGTGTCAGATTTTCGATGTTGGCGTTTTCAACCTGAATGCCTTTGGCTCTAAATAAAAAAGCCAAACTTTCCGCACGCGTTAACTTATTATGAACCCCAAAAGAACCGTCTTCATAACCTGCAATATATCCACGATTATAAAGCTCTAAAACGCCTTTTAAACATGCCGGAGAAATATCACTTTTATCTGTAAAAGGTAGAGATGAGGCATCAGTCGATGCCACACTCTGATCGTCCTCATCATCGATGGCGTTTTCAGTGAGAACATTGCCTTCTTTGACATCCAAAGTCGCAGCTAAAATGGCAACAGCTTCTTCACGAGTAATGGGTTGATCGCCGTTAAATGTATCATAAATACTTAAAACACCATTGCTTTTTGCTTTTAAAACAACCTGCCGATACCAATCCGAATCCTTTACATCCGCAAAGGGTTCTGTGCCGTTTGCTTTATCCTCAAAAGCAAACAGTTTGTCGAGAAATGACACAAACTCTGCTCTGGTAACCGATCGATCCGGTCTATACGTATTGTCTTCATAACCGGAAACAGCGCCCATTTCTTGCCCTTTAACAATGGTGGTGGCTGCCCAATGCCCGGAAATATCAGAATAGGTAGAAGCCAGCCCTTCTAAAGGCATCAACAAAAAAGCACCAATCATTGCAGCAAGGCAAACAAAACGAATTCTCTTAAACATAATTCCCTCCTTAATAAATACAATAGATCGCCGATAGTTTTTTGCAATATCCTACGACTTCACAACAGAAACAAAAAATTATAAATTAATATCTTTCGCAAATAAAATAACCAAAAATATTAATTTATTATAAATAAAAATTTGCAAACAAAAAGTTCATGATAAACCACCATAGAATAGATAGACAAGTTACCATTCCAAAGCATTCAACATGAACCAAAAAACATCCAAACAATATACGTTATTTATTTACATGTTCATATGAAAATAAAACTCCCCGAGCTGGGCTCGAACCAGCAACCCTTCGGTTAACAGCCGAATGCTCTACCATTGAGCTATCGAGGAATAATTCCGGCAATGACCTATCTTGACAGGAAAAGAGTACCTGCTA
>JAEZVS010000004.1 GCA_023443145.1 Bacillota bacterium
TGTTTTCATTCCGCCCAGAAAAGCGCGGCCTTCTCCTGAAAAACCGCCTAAAATAACCAGACCCGACTGGATACGATCTCTATATTGATCTGCAATCTGACGCAGTTCATCAGGATTTTCTGCAGAAACTTTATCTATTAACACATCTATCTGACCAAGCTTAACGATATGATCTACTTTATTTTGCAAGGAATCTTTTATAGAATCCTTTTTTAAATGCTGAATCTCTTTCTTAGCTGCTTTCAAATGAGCATCCATTTGTTCAAGTCGAGAAATAATCTCGCCCTCTTGTGTCACTTTAAGCTTTTGCGCCACATCAGTCAATAGGGATAATTTATTATTTACGAATTGTATGGCTTTGTTACCGGTGACGGCCTCAATGCGACGGATTCCTGCTGAAACAGCTGACTCCGAGACGACTTTAAAGAGCCCAATGCGACCGACATCATTCACATGCGTACCGCCACAAAGCTCCTTACTGAAAGGCCCGGCAGAGATGGTACGTACTTTTTCACCATATTTTTCACCGAATAGCGCAATGTATCCTTCCGCTCTGGCTTCTTCAATCCCCATTTCCTTAGATACCACGGGACCGCCTTCAAGAATATAAGCGTTTACATTTTCTTCTACCTGCATAATTTCATCTTTTGTTAATGCACGTTGAAATGAAAAGTCAAAACGTAAGTGATTGCCGTCCACCAAAGAACCGGCTTGATGTACATCATCACCAAGTATTTTCTTTAAACAGTAATGTAAAATATGTGTGGCCGTATGATTGCGGGCGACATCCATGCGTAAAATTGGATCTACGACCATCTTAAACTCGTCGCCAACATTCACACGACCATCAATGTAGCCTTCTAAAACAAAGGTGCCATCAGGCAATTTGATGGTATTTTCTACACGAAACACACCGCCGGATGCGTAACATATACCTTGGTCACCAACTTGACCGCCGCCTTGCGCGTAAAAGGGAGTTTCTTCAACTAAAATTCGGGCCGATACATCATATCCGTAATCCGCTTTATCGTCGTTCACAATAATGCCGGAAACCGTTGAGACACCTTCCAACTGATCATAACCTATGAATTTTGTTGATTTCAGTCCGGGATAAGCATCTGCTATTATTTTAGCCAGTTTCCAAACATCTTCCGACTGACGAGCAGATTTTGATTGCGCCTTCTGACGCGCCATCGCTTTGTCAAAGCCATCAACATCTACAGTAAAACCTTCTTCTTCAGCAATGTCTTTCATCAAATCAATCGGAAATCCGTACGTATCATAGAACATGAACGCCACATCTCCGGGAATAATCGTTTCGTTTTTATCTTTAAGAGATGCAATGGTTTCGTTCACGCGCTTCAAGCCATCTTGAAGCGTTTGAAAGAAGCGTTCTTCTTCAGCACGAATGGTGTTTTCAATGAATGATTGATTTTCTATAAGTTCCGGGAAAGCGTCACCCATTAGTACGGCGATCTGGGCTGTCAACTTATATAAGAAAGGTTCATTCAAACCGATCGATTTACCCAATCGAACCGCACGTCGAATAATACGACGTAGAACGTAGCCGCGGCCTTCATTAGAAGGCAACACGCCATCGGCAATTAAGAAACTGCTTGAACGTGCATGATCTGCAATCACCCGAAACGGGAATCCACGCATATCCGAATGATAAGACTGGCCACTTATTTTTTCAACAAACGCAAGCAGCGGCGTAAACAAATCCGTATCCCAATTGCTGTCTACACCTTGTAATACAGATGTAATGCGTTCTAAACCCATGCCGGTATCAACACTTGGTTTCGGTAATGGGTTTAAATCGCCATTTTCATCGCGGTTGTATTGCATAAACACCAAATTCCAAACTTCAAGCCAGCGATCACAATCACAAACGCCCAAAGCACAGCCTTCTTCACAATCGCAAGCATATTCTTCCCCGCGATCGTAATGGATTTCACTGCAAGGACCGCAGGGTCCCACATCACCCATTTGCCAAAAATTATCTTTTTCACCGAGGCGCAAGATTCTATCATCCGAAAAGCCCGTTTCAGCCTGCCATAGATCGTGGGCCTCGTCGTCATTTTTATAGATCGTAATCCAAAGTTTTTCTTTAGGAATGCCTAAATTCACCGTTAGAAAGGTCCACGCATAATGAATGGCATCTTTTTTAAAATAATCTCCAAATGAAAAGTTGCCAAGCATTTCAAAAAAAGTATGATGCCGTGCCGTTTTTCCTACTGTTTCCAAATCATTATGCTTGCCGCCAGCGCGCACGCATTTTTGTGATGTTGTTGCACGCAGGTAATCTCGCTTATCAACACCCAAAAAAACGTCTTTAAACTGATTCATGCCTGCATTGGTAAAAAGAAGCGTCGGATCATTATACGGCACAAGAGATCCGCTGGCTACGTGTTCATGGCCCAGAGCAACAAAATAATCTATAAATTGCTGTCGAACTTCATTAGCAGTTATCAAATGCCTCTACCTCCCATTCTGCCAAAGGTATCACATTAAAGCGTATCTAGGCTGAAAAATGAATTCTTGTTAAAATATTGTATCACGCTTTCAGCCGTCATGCAAAAAATTAATCTTACTTTCTATTAGACTTTGGTGACAGATTATCATAAATAACGCCAATACGATCACAGTAAAACATTTGTGTCGTGACAAGAGCTCATCTCATGTCGATAGGATCCGAAAATACTTTATTCACAAAAAAACCGTGCCGAATCTTCGGCACGGTTTTATCATACTTTAGAAATTAACGGTTTTTATAAGATTCTCTTAGTTTTCAAAAGATGCCATGCGAACATAGCTTTCATAACGGTTTTTACTGCGTTCTTTGGTCATATCAAACATATTTTGTGCTTGTTCGGGCAGAACTTTAGCCAAAGAAGTATAGCGTACTTCACTCTTAATGAAGTCATCAAACTTACTATAATCCGGTTCTTTAGAATCAAGAACAAACGGATTCTTTCCTTGCGCTTTGAGTTCCGGATTGAAACGCCACAGATGCCAATAACCGCATTCCACAGCATCTTTCATATGCTGTTGGGAAATGCCCATACCTTTGCGAATGCCATGGTTAATGCAGGTGGCATAAGCAATAATGAGAGATGGACCATTATATGCTTCAGCTTCTTGAATGGCTTTCACGGCCTGATTCATATTAGCACCAAGGGCGATCTGAGCCACATAGACATTGCCATAAGTGGTAGCCATCACGCCAAGATCTTTTTTGTTGGTCTTCTTACCGTCAGCAGCAAACTGAGCAATAGCAGCAGTTGGCGTTGACTTGGATGCTTGACCACCTGTATTGGAATATACTTCCGTATCGAAAACGAAAACATTAATGTTTTCACCTGAAGCCAACACATGGTCCAAGCCGCCGTAACCGATGTCATAAGCCCAACCGTCACCGCCAAAGATCCATTGAGAGCGGATTTTCAGGAATTCTGCTACATCATCAATGTCATGGAGCAATTTGTCTTCCTGCCCTTTGACTGCTTCAGCAATCACATCAGAAGCTTCAGCCACTGCTTCCACTTCATGAGCTTTAAAGCCGTCCAGCCATTTTTGTGCAGCTTCTTTAAGGGCCGATTCATAATCTCCCTCAGTTACTTTGGTCAGAAGCTCAGCCAATTTGGCTTTCATTTGCTTGTCAGCAACGGCCATACCAAGACCGAATTCGGCATTGTTTTCAAACAGAGAGTTTTGCCAAGCGGGACCTTGTCCTTTTTCGTTGGTGGTATAGGGCATACTCGGAGCGGCAGCACCCCAGATGGAAGAGCAACCGGTAGCATTGGCAATCATCATACGATCGCCAAAAAGCTGGGTGATGAGCTTGGCATAGGGTGTTTCCCCACAACCTGCGCAAGCACCTGAGAACTCAAGCAAAGGAACCTTAAACTGAGAACCTTTTGCGGTCTTAGTATTGGTCAGATGTGCCTTGTTCGAGACTTCGTGCGTCATGAAGGTCCAGTGAGCACGTTCTTC
>JAEZVS010000009.1 GCA_023443145.1 Bacillota bacterium
AAAAAAGCTGTGTATTCAGGCACCTTTGACCCTGTTACAAACGGGCATCTTTCTGTTTTGGAGCGGGGCGCCAGGCTCTTTGACCATATCATTGTGGCGGTGGCGGCCATCAACTACAAACAAACCCTCTTTACCACGGAAGAACGGGTCGTGATGATTGAAGATGCGGTGCGCTGCATCCCGAATGTGACGGTCGAAGTTTTTGACGGACTTTTGGTTGATTTTGCGCGGAAAAAAGAGGCTGTGGCTATTTTGCGCGGCTTGCGCGTGGTTTCCGATTTTGAGTATGAAATGCAAATGGCATCGTTTAACAAACACTTGGCTACGGATATTGACACTGTCTACCTTACTGCCGACAGTGAATTCTCATTTGTCAGTTCGAGTATGATTAGAAACATCGCCGCTTTAGATGGCGATATTCGCCGTTTTGTGCCTTGCGGTGTGGCCGATGCTTTAAAATTGAAATTTGGTTATATCAGCGAAGAAGAATTGGACCGCCGCTTTAAGCGGACCATTTGTTAGCCGGATAAGATGTGATGTACATGTAAAAGACGCCCGCCACGGGTCGCCGAATAAAAAGCGGCAATTCGTGGCGGGCGTCTTTATATTTGCGTTTATGGTCGGTCATTGGCGGCAATAACGGCGCCGCCCAATAAGTGATTGCCTTCATAGAGAGCGCATATTTGACCGGGGGTGATGGCGCGTTGAGGTTCATCGAAGGTCACATTTAAACCGCCATCAGGGCGCTGGATAAATTGAGCGGGATGACCTGTGTCGCGCGAACGGACGCGGACGGTGGCGCGACCTGTCACAGGCGGTTGCTCAATGAGCCAGTTGAAAGATTCAGTAGATAAAAAATCAGAAAAAAGAGTATCTTCGCGGCCGACGGTAACGGTGCCGGTTTGGGGATCCAATCCGTTCACGTAGGCGGGATAGCCCAAAGCCAGGCCCAGACCTTTGCGTTGACCAATGGTGTAACGCCAAAAGCCGTGATGTGTGCCCAGCACGTTGCCGCCGTCGTCTATAAAATGACCGTGAGAAGCCATTTCGTAATGGCTTTCGTCCAGCCAACGCACATAGTCGTTTTGAGGAACAAAGCATATATCCTGGCTGTCTTTTTTTTGCGCCACAGGCAGCTGAAGGGCGGTTGCTTCCCGTCGAATATGTTCTTTTATCCGTGTGCCCAAGGGAAACACCACGTGAGGGAGCACGGCGCGATCAATCAGCGATAAAAAATAGCTTTGGTCTTTCTTTCGATCGATGGCACAAAGCAAACGGGCGCTGTTTTGCTGCCATTCGATGCGCGCATAGTGGCCGGTTGCCAAGTATTCGGCGCCCAGACTTTGAGCCAGCTTCCACAAAAGGCCGAATTTAACCTGTTGATTGCAATGTGCGCAGGGATTGGGGGTGCATCCGGAGCGATATGCATCAACAAAGGGTGCAATGACATCTCGGGAAAAAGTGTCATGGGCCTGTTCCACGTGGAGAGGAATTTGAAAAAAATCGGCAACGGCTTGAGCATCTCGGGCTGATTGACGGGCTGATTCGTCGTCATTCAGCATGAGATGGATGCCCAATACGCGCCAGCCTTCTTGTTGGAGATAGTGTATGGACATGGAACTGTCGATGCCGCCGCTCATACCTAAAGCGATGGTGGTCACTGGTTATCCTCCTTTTTCGGCGATGGGGCTACCGTATCATCAGGGGTATAGTAAACGGTGCCATCAAGGTTTTCGGGTAAATAATTTTGCGCCACTCTATGGCCGGGATAATTATGGGGATAAAGATAACCGGCGCCGTGCCCTAAATCGGCCGCCCCTTTGTAGTGTGCGTCCCGCAGATGTTTCGGTACAGGCCCCACTTTCCCGGCGCGTACATCGGCCAACGCCTGATCAATGGCCAAATAGGCGGCATTGGATTTGGGCGCGTTGGCCAAATAGACAAGGGCATGGCTTAAGATGATGCGTCCTTCAGGCATGCCTACAAATTGCAAAGCGTCGGCTGCGCTTTGGGCGATCACCAAACCTAGGGGATCGGCCTGGCCAATATCTTCTGCGGCTAAAATAACCAGTCGTCGCGCCAAAAAGAGAGGGTCTTCGCCGGCATCGAGCATGCGGGCCATGTAGTGAAGGGCTGCTTGCACGTCGCTGCCGCGTACGCTTTTAATAAAAGCGGAAATAATGTCGTAGTGTTCATCGCCGGTGCGGTCATAGACCACCGCCGGACGCTGAATGCTTTCTTCCACCACCTGAAGATCAATGTGGCGTATGCCACTCTTGTCAGCCGGTGTGGAAAGCACGGCCAGTTCCAAGCCGTTTAAGGCAATGCGTGCGTCGCCTTGGGCATGATGCGCCAAATGGCGAAACGCTTCCGGAGATACGCGGGTGTCAAAACCGCCGAGGCCATTGGTTTTATCGTCTAAGGCGCGCGCCAGCAACGCTATGATGTCTTCTTCTGAAAGGGGAGAAAGCTCAAAAATCATGGAGCGCGACAAAAGCGCCGCATTCAAACTAAAATAAGGATTTTGCGTGGTGGCGCCAATGAGAACCACCACCCCTTTTTCAACGGAAGGCAGGAGGGCATCTTGTTGGGCTTTGTTGAACCGATGAATTTCATCAATAAAAAGAATGCTTTGTTGTCCGTAAAGATTCAAAGAATCGTTGGCGCTTTTTAAGAGGCGGCGCAGCTCGGGTACGCCGTCAATGACAGCATTCAACTCTAAAAAAGGCCGGCGGGTGGTTTCCGCGATGACGCGGGCCAAGGTGGTTTTGCCGCTGCCGGGATGGCCCCAGAAAATAAGCGATGACAGACGATCGGCTTCAATGGCGCGGCGCAACAGCTTGTCCGGGGCTAAAATATCTTGCTGGCCCACCATATCGTCAAGGGTTTGCGGCCGCATACGATCGGCCAAAGGGGCGCGCGACCGGCGTGAGGCTTCGCCGGAGGCGGCAAAAAGATCAATTTGCTTATCCATAAAAATCCTCTCTAAAAAAGCGCAGGGAAGATCCCTGCGCCGGATGGTTATCGGTTAAAGATGTGATTCCTGCTCATCATCTTCTATGCTGACACGAATATCTTTAATGCGCTTTTCCTCTACCTTGCGAATGTGAAAGACCAAATTTTCAAATTCAACCACAGGCGTTTCACCGTCTTCAGGAATGTAATCCAGTAAGTTGATGAGAAAACCGCCCACCGTGTCGTAATCGTCAGAATCCTCATCAATATCGGTGTCCAGCTCGCTGTTGAATTCTTTAATGGAGGTGGCGCCTTTTACTTTAAAGGTGCGATCGTCAATGCGAATGATGTCCGGCTCATCCTGGTCGTATTCGTCATCAATATCGCCGACGATTTCTTCCACCAGGTCTTCCATGGTGACCATGCCGGAAAATCCGCCGTATTCATCAATGAGCAGGGCCATGTGGCGATGGGTGGACTGCATGTCGTTAAAGAGATCGTTGATGTTTTTGCGTTCAGGAACAAAATAGGCCGGACGCAAAATGCCGCGAATGTTGACTTTGTCAAAGCTTTTTCGTTTATAAGCATGGAGCAAATAGTCTTTTAAATAAAGCACGCCGATGATGTTATCGGGGTTGTCTTCATAGACGGGAATGCGCGAGTATTTTAAGTTGAGCATTTCGGAAAGATATTCTTCAGGCGGATCACCGGCATCGATCATGAAGACTTCCGTGCGAGCGGTCATAATTTCTTCGGCTTGGCGGTCGTCAAAAGAGATGACCGACTCAATCATATCCCGTTCCACAGGGTTAATAACGCCTTGTTCCTGGCCCACTTCCACAATGGAACGAATTTCTTCACGGGTGACCTGTTCTTCTGTACGACGGATATCAATACCCATAATACTCAAAACGAGGTTGGTGGAGCGGCCCAACACATACACAAAGGGGTGCATGAGTCGAGAAAACAGTGTGAGTGCGCCCACCGCCGAGAGAGAAAAACTTTCAGGATTTTGCAGGGCAATGCGCTTGGGCACTGATTCGCACAACAAAAGGCTGATGTAGGCCAAGATGAACACAAAGATGAGCACAAAGAAAGGGGTTAAAAAGGGCAGCGCCACACGGTGATAGAGCCATGTGGAAAGGGTGGGCGCCACAGTGGTGGCGGCAATAGACACGTATAAAAAGCTGGTAAGAATGGTGCACACATGAATGGTTTGCAGAAAACGAGAAGGCACCCGCAACAAACGCAGCACTTTTTCCGCGCGTGCATCGCCGTCATCGGCCAGTTCTTCAAATTTATTCTTTTCAGAAGAAACCAGGGCCATTTCGCTGGCGGATAAAAAAGCATGAATGATCAAAAGCAATAAAATAATGATGAGACCAGTCATCGGACTGGCAGGGTCTTCACCCATGAATGGATCAACTCCTTTTATAATAAATACGCTAACTGTTATTATACTTTATTCGGCTTTCGTATGCAAGCTCATGGAAAGAATGATTAACTGTGAAAACGCTCTTTTAACCATGCTGTCAGCGGTTCACGCAAGTCGTCGCGGTCTAATGCACAGTCCAAATTGGCCAAAAGGAACCCCAATTTGCTGCCCAAATCATAGCGGGTGCCTGCAAGGCGGGCGGCATAGACGTCAGATGTACGCGCCAATGTGTTTAAGGCGTCGGTCAGCTGAATTTCATCGTTTTTGCCCGGCGAAAGATTTTTTAAAATGGGAAAAATATCCGGTGTCAGAACATAGCGGCCGTACGCAGCCAAGTGGCTGGGCGCGGTGCCGGGGGCCGGTTTTTCCACAATGCCGCTGATTTTCCATGCATCCTCATGAAGCACCGCCTGATCTTCAGAAAAAGAAACCACCCCATAGCGGTGGGCCAGCTCCGGTGCCACTTCTTGCACACCGATGACGCTGCTTCGGGTTTCAAGATGGGCATCAATGCAGCCTTTTAGGGTTGGCACATCGCTTTTAAACACATCATCGCCTAAAAGCACTGCCACAGCGTCACCGGCAGCAAAGGTTTCCGCCAATGAGATGGCATGACCCAATCCCAGGGGCGCACTTTGACGCACACTGACAAAATGGGCCAACCGGGACAGGCGATCAAGCTGTTTGAGATCGCTTTCCTTGTTTTTTTCACGCAAGAGGGCTTCCAATTCGGGCGCTGAATCAAAATAATCAATGATGGGCGTTTTATTGCGGCTGACAACAAAACAAATATCGGTAATGCCCGATTGCACTGCTTCTTCGACAATATACGCCAACGCCGGCTTATCGATAATGGGCAACATTTCTTTGGGCACGCTCTTGGTAACAGGCAAAAAACGCGTGCCGAATCCGGCAACGGGAATAATGGCTTTCGTGATGGACATAAACGCCTCCTGTCAATGGTTGTCTGATAAAAAACCTGTCTTTAGTATACCATGCCTTTGGTTGAAAGGCACTCATTCTAGTGCTAAAATAAATAATCAGAAGGAGGGAGTTCATGCACAGTCAGCATCCGGGTTCCTTTTGGAATGTGTTTTCCCTTAAAGGACGGCTCACCAAGCGTCATCCTCAAAGTGTGAAAGATATTCCTTGGCGTGCCTATTACGAAAGTTTATATCGCATTGTGTTTTATGCCGTTCTTGCGGTGGTGGTTGGCGTGCTGACCGGTGCAGTGG
>JAEZVS010000029.1 GCA_023443145.1 Bacillota bacterium
GAGTTGCATTTGTCCATTCTTATTGAGAAGATGCGCCGCGAAGGCTTGGAATTTCAAGTATCAAAGACACAGGTGATTATGCGGGAAGAAGATGGGGTTCTTAGGGAACCTTTTGAATATGTTACCCTTGATATACCGGAAGAATATTTGGGTGCCGTGATGCAGGAAATGAGCCACCGCCACGGTGAGATGAGGAATATGACCAATACGGCATCTCAAGTGCGTGTGGAATATATTGTACCTACCCGAGGATTGGTGGGCTTTCGCACCGTTTTCCTGACCGATACCCATGGATATGGCGTAATGAATGCCTCCTATGAAGAACATCGCCCCTTTGTGGGGTTTATGGAATCCCGTCGCAGCGGTGCTTTGGTGGTGTTTGAAGACGGTGTGACCACTGCCTATGGGCTAAAATCTGCCGAAGAGCGCGGAACGCTTTTTGTGGGATCGGGCCTTGACGTTTACGAGGGCATGATCATAGGCGAATCCAATCGTGATCAAGATATTGCCGTGAACGTGTGTAAAGGGAAAAAACTCACCAATACGCGGGCCGCAGGCAAAGACGATGCCATTCAGCTGAAAGGCGCACGCCAAATGTCTCTTGAAGAGTGCATCTCCTTTTTAAATGACGATGAATATTTGGAAGTGACGCCCCAAAGTTTGCGTCTTAGAAAAAAATTCTTGCAAGCCTCCGATCGCGCCAAATATCAAAAACAGAAGAAAATGGCCAAAAATGAATCCAATAGCTGATTAAAGTTTTTTATTACTCATGTCATCAAAGGAGAAAACAATGGCTGGTTTTGACGAAAAATCCAAAGAATATGACGCTTGGTACGATACGACGCTTGGTGCTTTTATCGATGCCCGGGAAACGGAATGTACCTTCGCTTTGTTGCCCCACGACGTCGGTGCGCACATATTGGATTGTGGATGCGGCACCGGACGCTTTTCCCTGAAGCTGGCGATGCAAGGCTTTCAGGTGGAAGGCATTGACTTATCTGAACCTATGTTGGCGCATGCCCGTGAAAAGGCGCGCATTGCCGAATGTGACATTAATTTTCGTAAGATGGACATATGTTGTTTGGATTATGCGGACAATACCTTTGATGCGGTGGTATCTGTCGCGTTGTTTGAATTTATTCATGACGATAAAAAAGCTTTGGAAGAATGTTTCCGCGTGGTCAAGCCCGGTGGCTATGTCCTGATCGGTACCATCACTAAAGATTCAAGCTGGGGTGAAGCATATTTGCAACACATGCATCGTGAGGACTCGGTTTTTCATCAGGCCAAATTTAAAACCCGCGCAGAAATGAAAAGCTTTTTTGCAGACAGGCGTTTGGCAGTGAGAGAGTGTGCCTTTACCGGGCCCGATGCCCCGCTGCATGCGCTTACATTGGAAAACGAAGCACGTCTGTCTCGACAGGTGGCAGGAGGCTTTATTTGTCTCCTTTGGCAAAAACCAATACAGGGTGCATAATAAATAATAAAAGGAGCAAATATTTTCCATATTTTTGTTGACGACAGCCACCCTCCTGTTATATAATAGCCTTCAACTACAGGTGCTGTTTGAATAAACAACGCCTGTATAAAACAATCTGTTATCCTACAGAAAGTTGGAGGGGTGTTTATGTCAACAAAAAAAGTACATTTGGCTGCAGCCTTTGGCTTGGCCAGCACTTGGTTTGGGTTGCACTGTGGTGGCGGATTTGCGACAGGCGCTCAGGGCGTCATTTATTTCACGCAATTTGGCGCTTGGGAGCTGATGACCACCTTGATTTCAGCTGCACTTATGGCCACCTATGCTTACACCGTTTGGGATTACGGGCGAGTGGCCGGCACTTATAGTTATCGTCAAACTTATAATTCGTTGTTTGCGCCCTTTGACAAGGTTTTTGCCGGTATTCATGAACTTCTTTATTTAACCATCCTTGTTATGGCAATGGGCGGTGTGTTTTCAGGCGCAGCCAATGTGACCATCACTATTTTTCCTCAGTTGAGCTACCAAATAGGCGCTGTGTTGGTGGCATTTATTGTTCTTATGCTCACGTTCTTTGGTGAAAATATTTTATTTCGGTTCTCGTCAGTATTGTCAATTGTGTTGATTACATCCGTTATCACCGTTGCTATAGCCGGGCTTTTGGTTTTCCCGCAGCAGATCGTTCATGTCATCACCCATTGGGAAGTAGGCGATAAAGGTTTTGCGGCTGCTTTGAAATCGGGCATTATTTATGCTGCATTCCAGTCAACTGTCATGATCGGCACCATCGGAATGGTTAAAAATATGAAGTCGGCCAAGGATGTAAAAGTGGCCGGAGGATTGGGCTTTTTAATTAATGCCCTGCTGATGATATTGGTATCCACGATGATGCTCGGTTTTTATCCGCAAGTGATGGGTCAACAGCTGCCGATTAAAACCATCTTAGACGGCATTGGCATTCCGGTGTTGACGTATGTGTATTATTTGGCCCTTTATCTGGCTTGTCTGACAACCGGTATGACCTTGGTCGGTTCTTTGGTGAAACGCTTCGAAAACTTTGGGATATCCATTGTTCCGAACCATCTTGCACGTACGCGTATTTTAGCAGTTTTCATTGTGTGCGGATGTTATTTTATTTCGTTGGTCGGTCTTTTGGCGATCATCGGCAAAGGATATGGCATGGTGGGTTATTTGTCGATTCCTTTGGTTTATATTCCAACCATGATTTTGGCCCCCATAAAAAAACGCCGCCTTTTGGCAGGTCATCGTGCTGTATCGAGGAATGCGGAAAAAGCTTCGTAAATTAGGGATACAATTGCAGAAAAAGTTTGGCCGACTATCGTTTTATGATAGTCGGCCAAACTTTTTCAATGGAGAAATCCGATTGAATAATGGAATAGATGAATAAAAATTTTAATAAAGCTCTCTTTAAAAAATCCGGCACATCCTTTATGATAGATTAAAATAGCCTTGGAGAGAGGATGGGCAGAGTGGGCGCAATAAAGTGGGATGTGAACGGAAGAAAACCGGTGAGGAGAAAAAAATCAAAAAAACGGCACATTCGGCCTCGCGCTTGGGCCCTATTGGCGGTGCTCTTGGTGGCAGTTTTAGGAATATATCAGCTGTCAAAACCTTCGGGAGATATTTCATCTCAGGCGCCGGAGGCGTATTTTCTTTCTATGTCGGAGTATGCGCAATATTATGGACACCGGCATCATATTTTTCCTTCTCTCATATTGGCTCAGTCTGCGTTGGAGTCAGATTTCGGTCGTTCAAAGCTTTCTAAGGATTATCATAATTACTTTGGTATTAAACAAACGGGACAGGAACCAGCGGTATCGTTTGAGACTTTAGAAAGCGATGGGAGTAAGTATTATGGCATCAATGCCAATTTTCGTGCATATGCGTCTGTAAGAGAATCGGTGGCAGACTATGCACATCTTATAGCAGGTTTGCCGCGCTACGACGGTGTGGTGCGCGCACAAACGCCGGAAGAGGCGGCTTATGCGCTGGTGCGTGGCGGATATGCAACGGATCCCGCCTATGCGGAAAAAATCATTCATATTATTCACGAGTATGATCTGACGCGGTTTGACGACCAATAAAAAAACCTCCCGAAGGAGGGATGTTTTAACCGGCGATGAAAAAATAAAGCAACACCACGGCGCCCAACACAATGCGGTAATATCCAAAGGGTTTAAAGTCGTTGTGTTTTAAATAGCCCAATAAAAATTTAATGGCAATAATCGATACCACAAATGCGGTGACCATACCCACCAATAAAATAAACAATTCATAAGCGCTGAGTACAAAACCGAATTTGACCAATTTTAACAAACTGGCGCCAAACATAACCGGTATGCTCATGAAAAAGGAAAATTCAGTGGCGATATAACGAGAGGTGCCTGAAAGCATCCCGCCAATGATTGTTGAACCTGACCGGGATGTGCCGGGAATTAAAGAGAGCACTTGAAAGCAACCTATTTTTAAGGCGTCTGTGTAGGTGAGACTGTTAAAATCAGCGACGCGCGGCTTTTTGTTACGGTTTCGATTTTCAATCACGATGAACAGTACACCATAAGCGATGAGAGCAACGGCAACAACAATATAGTTGTAAAAATGGGCTTCCAACCAGTCGTTTAAAGGCAGTCCAATGAGGGCAGCCGGCAAACAACCGATGAGGGTTTTAAACCAAATTTGCCAGGTGTCTTTTTTTTCTTGCGCTGATTTTACCGTGGAAAAGGGATTCAGTTTATGAAAATAAAGAACACATACGGCCAATATGGCGCCAAGTTGGATGACCACTAAAAACATATCCCAAAAAGCAGGGGAGACATTCAATTTCAGGAACTCTTCAATCAATATCATGTGCCCTGTGCTGGAAATGGGGAGCCATTCCGTTATACCTTCTACAATACCTAAAATAATAACTTTAATCATTTCAATGAACACAGCGTTACCTCCTTTTGATTTCTTTATTTTAAGGCTTCGAGAGGCCATATTCAAGCTCAAGCTTTTTAGAAAGGATTGTTATGTCTGAAAAAATAATAAAAATATGGGCCATCGGCGATCTTCATCTGTCTGTAGGGCTTGCGCCGGATAAGGCCAAACCGATGAATATATTTGGAAGCAAATGGCATCATCACGATCAGACCATTGCAGATAACTGGCGGGCAAGGGTGCATGCTGATGATATTGTACTGATACCGGGAGATATTTGCTGGGCCAATAAGCTTTCAGATGCCTTGCACACGATCGAATGGCTGCATCAATTGCCTGGCCGAAAAGTGATACTTCGCGGCAATCATGACAACTGGTGGCAAAGCATCAATCGGCTGAGAGAATCTCTTCCCGAGGATATTTTCGCCATTCACTTTGATAGCGTGGTTATCGATGACATTGCCTTTTGTGGTGCTCGCGGTTGGAGCTTTGTTGATGACATTGGCATTGAGCACCAAGATAAGATGATGAATCGTGAACTTTTGCGCTTGGAATCGAGCTTAGCGGATTTGCCTTCATTTGCTCGTGCAAAAATTGCGCTCATGCATTTTCCGCCATTTCCCGGGCCCGGACATTCCAGCGATTTTGTTGACCTCTTACTGGCCCACCGCATTGATTGCTGTGTATATGGCCATTTGCACGGCGTTGAAGCCAGTCGCTACAAAAAAATCACAGTAAAAAATACAGAATTTCATCTTGTATCGGCAGATTATCTTGATTTTTCCCCTATGAATATTTATAATGTGAGTATAGAAAGATGACCACGGGTGTCATATTAATTGCCGACTCAGTGTAGCAAAACGTGACAGAAACGGAGGAGAAGCACATGCTGGATCAATTATTACTGGCTCGATGGCAATTTGCGATCACAACGGTGTATCACTTTTTGTTTGTGCCATTGACGCTGGGGCTGTCCATTTTAGTGGCAGTCATGCAAACAAAGTACGTCCGCTCTGGAGATCCGAAGTACAAAACCATGACAAAGTTTTGGGGAAAATTATTTGTCATTAACTTCATCATGGGTGTGGTGACCGGTTTGGTTCAGGAATTCCAGTTTGGGATGAACTGGGCTGGTTATTCTCGTTTTATGGGTGATATTTTCGGCGCACCCTTGGCCGTCGAAGCCTTGCTTGCATTTTTTATTGAATCTACTTTTTTGGGCATCTGGATTTTCGGTTGGGACCGCTTAAACAAAAAGGTCCATTTGGCAGCCATCTGGTTGGTGGCCATTGCCTCTAATTTATCGGCCTTATGGATTTTAATTGCCAACTCTTTTATGCAAAATCCGGTGGGATACGAGCTTGTTAAAACCCAAAATGGTTTTGAAAGAGCGGAAATGGCCAGCTTTAAAGAAGTGGTCACCAATCCCTACGTATTGCATCAATACCCCCACGTGTTTACAGCAGGCCTTTGCACGGCGGCATTCTTTATGCTGGGTGTGAGCGGCTATCATTTGATGAAACGTAAAAATTTACCGGTTTTTCGTTCATCCTTTAAATTGGCTGCAGCGGTTGCACTGGTGGCATCTCTTGCAGTGGCGGGTATCGGACATTTTCAGGGTCAATACTTGGCCAACGAAAAGCCTATGAAAATGGCCGCTATGGAAGCGCTTTGGGAAACACAGGAAAATGCACCGTTGGCTTTATTTGCCAGCATCAATCAGGATGAACAGAAAAATAATTTTGAAGTGGCCATACCAAATGCGTTGTCTTTTATGGCACACAACAGCTTGAGTGAGCCGGTACAGGGTATCAAGAACATTCAGGCAGAATATGAACAAAAATATGGCGAAGGCAACTATATTCCTGATGTATTCTCCATGTTCTGGAGTTTCCGCCTGATGGTGGGCGCCGGTTCACTTATGGTGCTTTTGGCGTTGTTGGCATGTTTTATTGCTTGGCGCGACAAACTTCTTAGCGGCGGCTTGGTCAATGGATTTTACAGACTCCTTTTGCCATGCATTGCGTTACCGTATATTGCCAACACCTTTGGTTGGTTTCTGACCGAAATGGGTCGTCAGCCTTGGATTGTATACGGTCTTCAGAAAACCGCCGACGGGGTATCCACAGTGATGCCGGCCAGCTATGTGCTCATTAGCTTGGTGGGCTTTACGCTGGTTTATTTGGTGTTGGCTGTGATTGACGTGAAACTTTTGGTCAAAAATGCAAAGAAGATTGACGATGAAGCGAAACAACCCATGGCTGGAGAGGAGGGCTCATTATGGATTTAAATATCCTGTGGTTTATTCTGATCACCATCTTATTTATCGGCTTTTTCTTTCTCGAAGGATTTGACTACGGCGTGGGTGCTTTAATTCCTGTGGTGGGCAAAAGCGACGATGAACGCCGCGTGGTATTAAACACCATTGGCCCCTTCTGGGATGGCAATGAAGTGTGGCTCATTACAGCAGGCGGTGCCATGTTTGCCGCTTTTCCAAATGTATACGCAACCCTTTTCAGTGGTTTTTATCTGGCGCTCTTTTTGATCCTGATCACCCTTATCTTACGCGCGACGGGCATTGAATTCCGCAGTAAGGAGCCATCGCTTAAATGGCGTAAAAATTGGGATATGATCATAGCTGTTTCGTCCATTCTTTCAGCGGTGCTATGGGGCGTGGCTGTGGGCAATTTGGTGCAAGGGGTTCCGATTAATGAACAAATGGATTTTGTGGGCAATTTCTTTACACTGCTCTCACCCTTTACGCTGTTGGCCGGCGTCGTGTTTGCCCTTGTCTTTCTTTATCACGGCTGCACGTATCTCCAATTAAAGGTAGGCGATCAGGTTGTGTTGGATCGTCTGGCCAAATTGGCGCCGAAATTCGGTTTGGGCATGATTGCAACCACTGTGGTATGGGTGCTGTATGCGTATTTTTCAACCGATTTGTTTGCCGGTCAATTGGCACTCATTCTTTGCGCGCTGGCTGCTGTGTGCATGATTGTATCGGTGGCCTTTAATTTAAAAGGCCGTGCCGGCCTGGCCTTTATCTTCGTTGCGTTGGCAATTGCGTTTACCACGGCGACTGTTTTTGCAGGCCTTTTCCCGAACATCATGATTTCCACATTGAATCCGGATTGGAGCCTTAATATTTATAATGCTTCTTCCAGTCAGCAAACTTTGAAGTTGATGACCATTGTGGCTTTTTGCCTGGTTCCCTTTGTCCTCATCTATCAGGCATGGTCTTTCTATGTATTTAGAAAACGCGTGACCAAAGATGATTTGCATTACTAATCTATAAAGCAGCGCATAAAAAAAGAGTGTGTGATTTTTCGCACACTCTTTTATACATATATGCAGAATGGCGGGACGATTTGTGATTAACAAGCAATTGTGTGCTGAAATCAAACATAATAAGCGGCAATTTTTGGCAACTGTCTTCTTCTCAGGATTGGGTGCCGTCGCAACCGTATTTGAATGCTGGGCTGTAGCCCGTATTGTGAATGGTGTTTTTTTCGAACATCAAACACTTTATGAGGTCGCCATGTGGTTCGGGGCGGCCTTTTTGTCGTTGCTTTGCAAATGGCTTGTGGGTTGGTTGGCCACCGTTTTTTCGGGGCAACTCGCTCGCTCTGTTAAGGAAAGGGTGCGCCGACTTTATATTGAGGCGTTGTTTTCCAAAAGCATCAACGACATACAAGGAGAATCATCGGGCAAATTGTTGAATTTATTTTTTGAGGGCGTTGACGGTTTTGATGCATATTATCGCCGCTATTTGCCGCAATTGGCAAAAGCCCTGCTGATTCCTCTGGTGTATTTGATTTTTATTTTTCCGAAAGATCAATTGAGCGCTCTTTTGATGTTGGTGACGTTGCCTTTAATTCCTTTTTTCATGGTATTGGTAGGTAAGTGGACAGAATACGGCACACGCCGGCAATGGTTTTTGTTGTCGTCTCTTTCTGCATATTTGCTGGATGTATTGCGTGGTCTGGAAACTTTGAAAATTTTGGGACGCAGCAAGGCATTGGGCGAAAAAATTGAAGGCATCAGCGAAGCCCATCGGATCACCACATTGAAAGTTCAGCGTTGGGCGTTTTTATCATCACTTACGTTAGAATTGCTTTCGACCATTTCTATAGCATTGATTGCTGTAGGTTTGGGTTTGCGGTTGGTTCATGGCGAGATTCCTTATTTAGAAGCTTTTTTTATTTTGTTGATTGCTCCGGAATTTTATCAGCCGATGCGTGATTTGGGCACATTTTTTCATGTCGGTATGAATGCAGATGCGGCGGCCGGTGATATATTTGCCTTTTTGGGAGACGATGTGGATAAAAAAACAGCGGAGACATCGGTCCCCGGGCAGTTTTCTTCACTGCGTTTTGAGCATGTGAGTTATACCTATCCGGGACAAACAGAACCGGCGGTAAAAGACGCGAGCTTTGAATGGAATGCCGGTACGCATCTTGCTATTGTGGGCAGAAGCGGCAGTGGCAAGACCACTTTGCTGCGGCTGGCTTTGGGACAGTTGACACCGGATTCCGGTTGTATCTATTTAAATGATCGCCCTCTATCCCAAGGGACGGACAGCTGGAATCACATGATTGGCTTGGTACCTCAAACGCCCGGGCTCATTTCAGGTTCTCTGGCCGATAATATTGTTTTGGGTGACGGTTTCAAATATGAAGAGCAGGTACGAAAAGCTTTTCAGGAAAGCGGTTTGGCGGCGCTATGGCCATCAAAGGGAGATCCTTTTTATGATCAAGTGGGATCCGGCGCCATCAGTTTGTCCGGTGGACAAAAGGCGCTCTTAAGCTTTGCAAGAATTTTGGTTCAAAATCCCTCGGTGCTCTTTATGGATGAACCGACTGAAAATTTGGACATGGAGAGTGAGGTACAAACGCTTCGTACCATGAAAAAAATACTGGCCAACAAATCCAGTTTGACCATCGCGCATCGCCTGCCAACGGTTCAACATGCCGATAAAGTGCTCATTATGGAAAAGGGCAGTATACGGGAGCAGGGTTCTTATGCATATCTTAGCAAAGAAAGCAGCCGCTTTAGAGCGCTCTTAAAGGGGGATCATTATGAGTGATGCCGTAAAATGGTTGTATACCTTAATCAAACCCTATCGATGGCGTGCGCTGCTGGGTGGTTTCTTGGTGGCTTTAACAGTGCTTTTTAATGCGGGGCTTTTGGCCACATCCGCGACCCTATTGGCCAAAGCTGCCTTGATGCCGCCCTTACTTTTGCTGATGCCGTATATTACAGGCGTGCGTTTTTTCGGTATATTTCGTGCGGTGGTGCGGTATGGCGAACGGCTTTATAATCACACGGTGGCTTTTCGCATTTTAAGCGGACTGCGTACATTTCTCTATAATAAATTGGAACCGCTGGTGCCGGATACACTGGCCCACTACACAGAAGCCAAAATGTATCAGGCCTTTATTGAAGATGTAGACGTTTTGAAATATTTTTATTTGCGTGTCATATCCGTGCCTTTGGGTACCTTTTTGGTGGCATTGGCGTCGTCTCTTTTTGTAGGCATTTTTTCGGTGACGGCAGGATGTGTTCTTTTTGTGACATTGGTCTCGGTATCTTTCATTTTAACGGCGGGACTGTATCGAAAAAATCAGGTCATATCATCACAGTCGGAAGCGGCTCGCAGCAAATTGGGCGAGCATCTTTCCGATGCGGTACGTGTCATGGACGAGTTGACTTTTTCTACTCAGGTCACCTTTTGGCGGACACGTCTGCAGGAAGACATCTACTGCGATCTTGTTGCCTCTGAGCAGCGTGAAAAGATGAATGCCGTCGTCTTTCAAAGCATTCAGTTTCTCGCCCATTTTACTTTTTTGGCGGTGTTGGCATTGACGGCGCCTTTGGTAACGAGCGGTGAGATACAGGGCGTGCATTTTGCCATGGTGGCTTTGGTGACGCTGGCATCCTTTGAAATGGTACAGCAGCTGCCGGAAGCGGTGTTTGAGTATCAAAAGTCGGTGGCGGCTGCGAATCATCTTATGCCTGTGGTCGATGCTGCGGTGTCTGATGTTGGTCATAACAAGCAACACATTGTACCGAACGCCTACAACATTTCTCTTCAGCAGGTGTCATTTAATTATCATGGTCAAAGCGCGCAAAGCTTGACGGATGTTTCTTTAAGCATTCCTTTTGGAAGCCATGTGGCTTTCATCGGTGAGAGCGCCAGCGGGAAAACCACCGTTGCACGTCTGATTGCAGCGCTTTGGAAGCCGGATGGAGGAAAGTTGTGGCTGGGGGATCATTCTTATGATGACTATGCGCCGAACGAGATTCGGCAATACGTTGGTCTTTTAGAACAAGAGCCTTTCTTTTTTCATGCCACTTTAAAAGAGAATTTGCTCTTGGCAAAACCTGATGCAGACGATGCTGCCATATATGACGTGTTGGCTCAAGTGGATATGTTGGATAAAGTAAAAAGTTTGCCGTTAGGCTTAAATGCGCCAATGGGAGAAAAAGGCACCTATTTTTCAGGAGGAGAGAAACAGCGGCTGGCTTTGGCACGCATGCTTTTGAAAGATGCGCCCATCTTGATTCTAGATGAGCCGTTTCAAAATTTAGACGGTTTATCCGTTGGGTTATTAAAACGCCTTTTTGATGTATATAAAAACAACAAAACAATAATTATTATAACGCATGAGCTTAATATCTTGCCTTCACTCAACTTTACTTATTTATTTCAAGGTGGTAAAATATTGGCAGCCGGTACGCATGACGATTGCCTGACACATAGCGAAGCGTATCGGTCTCTTTGGCGAATCCATATGGCACGCATCTAATGCGAGGAGGAAGATTATGTCTGAGTTAAAAACCAATCGCGGCCTTACTTGGTTTGAATCAAGCCTGTTCCATAAGGGCGGGCGCGTGACTCACGCTTTTTCCACGCGATTAGGCGGTGACAGTAAAGATTCATGGCGCGGTCTGAATCTTGGCCTTTATTCCGGAGATGCCCTGGAAACGATTGTTGAGAATCGTATTCAATTTGTACAACAGTTTGACATTAAACCGTCACAGGTTGCATCAGTCAAATTTATTCACAGTAATCGCGTGGTCGATAAAACGGAGGCCGGGGGTGAATTTTTAGACCCTGAGAAAAATACCACCGAAGCCGACGGCATGGTGACCAATGTGACCGGGTTGGCACTTTTTATCACCTTTGCCGATTGTGTACCTTTGCTCTTTTACGATCCGTTGGAACAGGTGATTGGCGCTTCTCACGCCGGTTGGCGCGGTACGGTGTCGGGCGTTGCTGCAGAGACTGTGAAAAAAATGCAAAAAGATTACGGCACCGATGTGTCTCACTTGCGAGTGGCCATCGGTCCTCATATTTCGCAGGACCATTTTGAAGTGGGCGATGAGGTGATTCAGGCTGTACAAAGTCACTCCGGGGCTTGGATGGATGTGCTGCGCGGCAGCGAAACAGGCCGTGGGTTATTCAATATGGAAAAGGCCATTCGATGGCAACTGGCCCAACTTGGTGTGGCAGAGAAAAACATTGAGCGTGTAGGCGGCTGCACCTTCGATCGTCACGATTTATTTTATTCCCATCGTCGAGAAGGCGGCCCGACAGGTCGTATGGGTGCTTTTATTATGTTGCAGCCGGTGCAGGGATGAATTCGACTCGACTGAAGACGCTGGCATCCTTCGTTCCGAGGCGGGCGGTATTGGCAGATGTATGTTGTGATCATGCCAAAATTCCAATGTATTTGCTGCAGTGCGGCCATATTGACAAAGCCATCGCCTGTGATCTGCGAGACGCCCCCTTAGAGGCGGCGCGGCGGGTGCGCGATGAAATGGGCTTTCAGGAGAGTCAACTGTCATTACGCCGTGGAGACGGTCTGACGCCTTTAAAAATAGGGGAAGCAGATGTTTTGCTTATTTCCGGGATTGGCGGACGTTTGATGATGGATATTTTATCTAAAAATATCTCGTTGATGATGTCCTTTGAGCGTCTTATTTTATCTCCTCAAAGGCATCTTTTTGACGTGCGCACATGGTTGAGCGGGTATGCGCATTTTGAAGACGAAGTGGTTATCCGTGAGGGCCAAAAATGGTATGAGGTCTTGGTGTTGCGACCGGGCAGTGTGCGTTCTCTTACGCCGACTGAGTGTTATTTCGGACCGTGTTTGCTAAAAAAATACGATGCAGACACGCAGGCGTATTTTACAAGCATGCGTCAAAGGGACGAACGCTTGCTGTCGATTCAATCCAAACAAAACAGGTCATACAAAAATGCTTTTGAACCCCATAAAATCGCTTTGAAAGATTTATGGGCAGAATGGGAGCGTGTACGCAGATGCATCAAGTAAAAGACATTATGGATTTGATAGAAGAATGGGCACCTGTCTCTTTGGCGGAATCGTGGGATAATGTGGGTCTTCATTGTGGAGATCCTGCGGCACCGGTTCAGCGCATCTGGCTGGCGCTTACACCGACTATGGATGTATTTGAGCGTGCGCAGGCTGCTGGAGCCCAATTGATTGTCACCCATCACCCTCTTCTCTTTCAGCCCATTTCATCGTTGCAGCCGACTTTTTCTCCGGCAAGAGAGTTGTTGTACTTGATTCGCCATGATATGAATCTTTATTGTGCACATACCATTCTCGACTGTGCGGCAGGCGGCGTAAATGATGTGCTGGCAAGCTGTCTTGGTC
>JAEZVS010000040.1 GCA_023443145.1 Bacillota bacterium
CTTGTAGTCTTTGTTCATATTGATGACCTGCACATCCAGCTCCTGCAGTTCGTTTAAAATATCCAGGCCGCGGCGTCCGCGGTTGCGTTTTAAAAGATCTGAAGAATCGGCAATGTGGCGCAATTCATCCAATACAAACTGTGAAATAACCAACGGGCCTTCCAAAAATCCTGTGCGGGCAATATCCACAATGCGCCCGTCAATAATCACCGACGTATCCAACACCTTGGCACGGCCCATATCGGGTACAGGTTCCGCCTCCGTCACCTGTTGACGCGTTTCACGGCGGTTTCTCACCAAATTGACAATGGATTCGGGCAACGCAGCCAATGTATCACGCCAATGATAGCCCAATGATGTGCCCAAATAGCCCAGGAACACCGTAATGAAAACAGGCATATACGGGCCCACAACCGGCAAACTTTTGACCGCACTGGACACCAAGGTGGCCACCACCAAACCGGCAATCAGACCCAATGTGCCTGAAACCAATCCCTTAAAAGGAATATTAGACAAGCGCTGTTCTAAAAAGCGCGCCAGATGCACAATGCCTTTTAACATGGGCCGAGCCAACACAATGCCAATCAGAGCAAATAATAATGAAAAAATAATGCCAACCCCAATTGACACCGCATATATATCCGGCAGCACGGACAACGGTTGCAACAACGTCCGATAAACGGCCTGTCCGGCAAAATAGCCCGAAATCAGACCAATTAAAGCTGCCGTCACTCGTATGATTTTTAATGGCATACGGTTCACCTCCTTTCAAGAAAATGTGCCGCCTTCCAATAAATGCAAAGGCTACTTCACAAAAATCGTCATAAAGTCATACACGTGATACACCGGCGAACACGGCACACACTTATGTCCAATGACGCTCCACCATTATTTGGGCACGCAGCCGCTCCAAACCGGTGGTGATTTGCTGCGCCCGAGCCGGACCCACGCCTTCCACTTCATCCAGACGCTCCATAGTGGCTGAGATGAGATTGGAAAGGGTCCCGAAGTCTTCTACCAGATTGGCGATAACCGAAGCCGGCAAACGGGGAATTTTATGCAACAGCCGATAGCCTCGCGAACTTAAGGTGTTGCGCTTCTTTTTACCGGAGAAACCGTCATAGCCCAAAATATTGGCAAGGCGTTCCATATCCAGCAAATCTTCATTTTCCAGCCGGCGCAGACGTGCCACCGCCTGATCAATTTGCTCTTCCACATCACGATCTGCTGAAAAGAGCATATAATCCTTGATGGTGAGACGTTCTTCCGCATCCACATTAGACGACAGTTCATCGGCCTGCATTTTAATGAGACGGCTCTCCTGCCCCAGCTCGGTAATGTAAAGATGCAATTCCTGTTCCACCCGCTTGAACATTTCCGCACGCTGAACCACCGTTAACACATCTTCCAAATTGGCGGCGCCGTCAAATTCTTGCAAAGACAGACGCAACTGAGCTTCACCCAGCACATTTTTATATTTCTCTAAGGTTTCCACCGCCAAATTGGCCATATTGAGCAAAGCATTGGTTTCACGCAGCACATAGCGGGTGTTCCCTTTAAACAAGGTGATCAAGCGCCGCCGCTGAGAAATGGAAATCACCAACACACTGTTTTCCCGGGCGGTCTGTTCCGCTGTGCGGTGACGAATGCCCGTCTCGGAGGAAGGGATGGATGGATTGGGATTTAAGTGCACATTGGCGCGCATGATGCGTCCAATATCGGCAGTGATTAAAATGGCGCCGTCCATTTTGGCCAACTCATAAAGGTGGGCGGGCGTATACGGTGCGTTGATATCAAAACCACCCACGCCCAATACATCCAGCTTTTCTTCTTCGGCAATGACAATGAGTCCGCCGCTGTTGGCGCGCAGCACATGATCCAGCCCTTCTCTCAAGTCGGTGCCCGGCGCCGTCATGCGCAGCAAATTAATCAGCACTTCATCGTGTTGTTGTTTCATGCATGTCCCCCTAAAATATGTACGGCTTCAGTTAATTGTTTGATGCCTAAAAGCGTCATCCCCGATGTATTTGCGTTGTGCTGTGCCGGTACCAGCGCACGGCCAAAACCCAAATGTTTGGCTTCTTCCAAAGCGCGATCCAGCTGCGGCACGCGGCGCACTTCACCGGTGAGACCTATTTCGCCTAAAAAAACCATGTCTTCCGGCAAGGGACGATCATGATAAGCCGATAAAATGGCCATGGCGATGGCCAAATCGGCAGACGGCGCATCCACATCCAATCCGCCGGCAATATTGACATACACATCCTGATTGCCCAAACGGAGCCCCAAACGCTTTTCCAGCACGGCCAGAAGCATAGAAAGACGGCTATAGTCGGCGCCGGTGGCACTGCGATAAGGCTTTGCAAATACCGTAGGCGCCACCAAGGCCTGTACCTCAACCAGAATCGGCCGACAGCCTTCAACCACCGCCGTCACCGACGACCCCGGCACTGCGTCGCCCCGTTCCGATAAAAACAATGCGGAAGGGTTCTCCACGGCCACCAGCCCATCAGACTGCATATCAAAAATACCGATTTCGTTGGTGGAGCCAAAGCGATTTTTAAACGCCCGCAACATACGGTGATTGGATTGTCGATCCCCTTCAAAATAAAGCACTGCATCCACCATATGTTCCAATACACGAGGGCCCGCCACAGCCCCTTCTTTGGTCACATGCCCAATCAGCACCGTAGCAATGCCCAATCCTTTTGCCCAATTTAAGGCAAAAGTCGCTACCTGACGCAATTGTGTGACACTGCCCGGCGCTGAAGACACTGCCCCGTCATAGACGGTTTGAATGGAATCAAGCACAATCAACGCGGGACGCATACGCCGAATGGCGGCATCGATTTTAGAAAGATCGGTTTCTGTAAGTAAATGAATATTGGCATCCAGTGTCTTTAGGCGTTCCGCGCGATTGCGAATCTGGCCCTTGGACTCTTCTCCGGAAATATAAAGCACCGCACCGGAAACACGAATTTGCGCACAAAGCTGCATGGTCAGCGTTGATTTTCCAATGCCCGGATCACCGGCCAGCAAGATGAGTGACCCTTTTACCAAACCGCCACCCAGCACCCGATCCAATTCGGATATACCGGTGTGGAGCCGTTCACCTTCTTCTGTGGACACCGACGATAAAAGCATCGCTTCGCCGCCGGCCACAGCAGGCCGGGCTTGTCCTTTGAGATCAACGGCCACCACCGGCACTTCTTCTTCAAAACTGTTCCAGTGTTTACAAGCCGGACACTGTCCCAACCATTGGGCAGACACATGGCCGCAATTGCTACAGACGTATGTTTTTTTTACCTTGGCCATGAGCCCACCTCCCCAAGCTTATTTTACTGTATTTCTTGCGTGATTGCCACCGCAAATTGGCGGTTAAACCATTGATAAATCTTTCGTTTTAATGAAAAAATTCTATCTGAAAATGGATCGTCCAAAAACATCTCAGATAGCCTTTGCTGCTTAAAAATAATATCTTAGGATAAAAAAAGAGAAGCACATCCAAAGATGGCTTCTTTTTATGCGCCGTTGCTTTGCAGCGACAGCGCAAATTATTTATCTTCTTCCAACGATACGATGGCCAGCGTTTTGCCCAAAGGTGCCAACACCTTCAAAATGGTGGTGAGCTGGGGATCGGTCAGACCGCGTTCCATACGAGCAATCACAGGCTGTTTTACACCGCATGCGGCTTCAATGTTTTTTTGCGTCATGTTTAAATCACGACGGGTTTTTAAAATTTCATGTACCAGCTTTTGTTTGGTTTCGTAAATAGCGTCATTGGTCATGTTTATCAACCTTCCTCTGTATTTTTTCTAAAACATCTGATGGGTTTGATTCCGAACATCTTATAATTATAGCTTATATAGAATCTACAACCATGCCTATATTTTGAACGATGATGGCCATGTTGTCAAGTATAAACGAATCAGCAAGTCTCATTTATTGCGGTCCACTGTTCATTTTTTTGAAATCCCTGGCCTGTCTGCACAAAAAAGCCTCGCCCTCACAAGTGGCGAGGCAGTTCTATTATGATTATTTTCTGTCTTCACTTCGAGAAAGCTGCTTGGCAGCTTCCCGCTTAAGCCAGGCATTGATGAATTCATCCAGATCCCCGTCCATCACCGCCTGCACATTGCCTTTTTCCGCATTGGTGCGATGGTCTTTCACCATCGAATAAGGATGGAATACATAGGAGCGAATTTGTGAACCCCAGCCAATCTCCTGTTGCTCTCCATGGAGCTTGGCAATTTTTTCTTCCTGCTCCTTGATTTTCTTCTCCACTAATCGGCTGGTGAGCATCTTCATCGCCGTGGCACGGTTCTGAATCTGCGAGCGTTCGCTTTGGCACTGCACCACAATGCCTGTGGGAATATGTGTAATCCGCACCGCCGATTCTGTTTTATTCAAGTGCTGTCCGCCGGCTCCGGTTGAACGATAGGTGTCCACATTCAGATCTTTCGGGTCAATATCAATGTCCGTATCGGCTTCCACCTCGGGCATGACCTCCACCGCCGAAAAAGATGTGTGCCGGCGTCCGGAAGAGTCAAAAGGTGAAATGCGCACCATACGGTGCACACCTTTTTCCGCCTTAAGATACCCATAGGCGTTTTCACCTGCCACCAAAATGGTGGCGCTTTTTAGGCCCGCCTCATCGCCATCCAAATAATCGAGAATTGTGACCTTATAGCCGTGGCGCTCGCAATAA
This sequence comes from Bacillota bacterium, assembly GCA_023443145.1. GTDB lineage: Bacteria > Bacillota > Peptococcia > Peptococcales > Peptococcaceae > Peptococcus. The sequence goes on from JAEZVS010000040.1 coordinate 4,709, forward strand.
CGGATATACATCCGATAGAGCATTTCTGCCCAATCTTGGCTTTCGGTACCGCCCGCACCGGGATGAATGGTTAAAATGGCATTGTTGTTGTCATACTCGCCATTCATAATCGTTTCCAGCTCAAAGGCTTCCAGTTCGCCGGCGGCTTCGTTTAAAAGAGCTGTCACTTCATTTTGATCCAATTCATCATCGGAATACAGTTCGAACATCACATCAATATCATCAATTTTTTCGGCCAAATCTTCATAGCGCAAAAGTTTACCTTCCAGGCTTTTTTTCTCCTGCATCACTTTTTGCGCCGCTTCCGGATCACTCCAAAAATCCGGCGCCGAAATCTGTTCCATGATGGCTGCAATCTTCTCGCGACGGCCATCTAAATCTAAGGCATCTGCCAAGTTCTTTAATCGTTCTTTGGCTTCTTGAAACTGCTTGTGTACTTCGTAGTCCATGGTTTTCCTCCACTCATGATTCGTCTTATTCATCTTAATGCATTTGCGTCCGATACGCAATATGCGTCATACCCGGACCCTAGAAGGCACAAGAGACGGTTTATTGACCATCCGCTAAGAGCTTGTCTTTCAGCGGATCTTCCAAAAACACGCTGAAGGCAGTAATGGCCACATACTTTGTTTGATTAATGGTAACGTGCATCTCTAAAGTGGCCACAGGAATGCCCAGGTCTTTTTGTTCTCTGAGTTTTTCATCGTCAAAATCAAATGAAAGTTTCCCCTCATCGTTGGTTAGTTTCCCTTTCTGCTGATCAATGAGATGGTCCGAATCCAAATGGCCGCTATCATAAAGACGCAGATGATAGCTTCCGCCGGAACTTTTCAGATTATTAAAGACTTGATCTTGAAAAACCGGCATGATTGTTTTACCCTCGCTCACCAACAGTCTGGGCATATCACCTTCCAAATTCGGCGCCACAGTTTCCCAAAGATCCGCTTTTTCTCGCGCTGAAAGCGCATTCCAATCTGCCTCGGGCATCGTGCGGGTAATGGCACGGGACGGAGTGGCGTTCGGCAAGAAGAGCTGGGTTTGCACACCATCTTCAGACGGCACCACCCGCTCCTCCACCGGGGTCGGCTGCAGCGAACGCCAAAGAAACGCTGCACCGATGCAAATAACCCCCAACAAAATCAGTATTGCAATAATCACCCAACGCAGCTTACCGAATTTTTTCTTTGTCCGCTCCTCTTCTTGGTGCCGCATATGTCGATTTGTTCGGTTCATAACAATCCCCCTTTTCCTACATGATACACGCATGTTGACAGCATCACATCTACCATCCTTTATCGGCATTTTTGATGATTATACCATATCTTACAGGGATCGTACCACAGGAAAGGGACACAGGCTTGCACATAAAAAAACCACGTCGGGAGACGTGGTTGAACCAATGTTTACATTTTCTTTTTGGCTTCTTTATAAAGGCGAAGGGCTTCTTTTTTGCTCTTTTTAAGCGCTTTTTTGTTCTTCTTGATCATTTTCTGAGCCACACGGCTTTTATTATCCGCCAGAGCCAGAAAATCGTGGTCCACAAATGACTCCACTGCCTGTTTTGCCTGCGGCAATACTTTCTTTTTACGCACAAACACACTCATCAGCAACATCACCGCAATGGCTGCTGCTGTCAGTGCACCCACCAGCACAATTTTACCATCTACACGCTCCTGTTCGGTTTCGTGAATGGTTTGGCTGTTTTCATCAAATACATATTGCTCTGCCATTCGAATCATCCTCTCTTTTTGCACAGTGTTAGGCTTCCACCTGATCCACAATCAACAGTATGCGATTTTTATCCAAATAAGTTTTATACGCACGCAACAAGTCTAAATCCAGTGCATCACGCCCATTGGTGGCGCCTTCAATGAACACGCGATGCTCATTTTTTAAACGCGCCCATAATTTGAGATTGACTTCGTCAAAATATGGTTTTGGCTCTGCCGGTTCCGGTGCTTCTTCCCCTTCTTCCACTTCCGGCACATCCGGCTCCACCAGCTTGCCTTCCAGGTATTCACTTAGCGCATACGAAATAGCCAAACTGATGCGGCTGTTGTCCACCTGTTTGGCTTTTAAATCATCCAATCCGTGCAACAGCGCCACCGGACCATCGTAATGATTATACACAATTCTATACATTCCCGGCCCTCCTCCTTTTCTTTTACTTTATTCTACCCACCCGTTTTCCACCTGTCAACCAAAAAGGTAGGCCCGGCCTCTCCATTGCATATGAACTTTGAAGAAAAGCATCGGCATCCAAGAGGTTATTGACGCCATTTGAGCATCCGCTTCTGCATATTGCACTGATGAAGAACAATACAAAAACCGTCTTCATCCCTCGCCTGCGAAAGGCGGATAACGATACGCCTTTGGTTTTTATCGTTTGCCGCATTTTAAATGTTCAACTCAAGTTTTCTAAAAAGTTGCCGGACAACTGTATCGGTTTTTCAATTCTTTCTTAATCGCTCCTTGGTTCATGTCCTTACGTCATTGTATTTTGACATTATATAAAAATGACTCTCTTCATAAAAATAAGCAGCCAGCATCTTATTGATACCGACTGCCCACAAACTTTTATCAGTTGTCTTCATCTTGGAAAATATCATTGACCGTGTCTTTAAATTTCCCAAACCAACCTTTCGATTCGCCATCATCACCGGAAGATTCTCGAGATTGACCCGATGATGTGTGACCGCGTTTACGGCCATCCTTGGCACCCACATCTTTTGTAGCAAGGGTGCGCTTCAATTCTTCAAACAATGCTTTTTGTTCGGTGGTCAGGCTCTTAGGGGTTTCCACCATAACGGTGACATATTGATCCCCTTTGCCGAAACTTTTCATGCCCTTAATGCCTTTGCCTTTCAAACGGAAGCGGGTACCGCTTTGCACGCCGGCAGGGATTTTAAATTTAATGCGGCCGTCAATGGTCGGCACTTCAATTTCATCACCCAACGCAGCCTGCGCCACATTTACGGGCTGTTCCAGATAGATGTCGTTGTCCACACGTTCAAAATACGGATGGGGCCGTACACGGATGTAAATGTACAGATCTCCCTGGGGACCGCCGAGTTCACCGCTTTCACCTTCGCCTTGCATGCGAAGCCGGTTGCCGTTGTCCACTCCCGGCGGAATGTTTACTTCCAAAGTAACCGTTTTGCGCTTGTGTCCTGAACCGCCACAATCATGGCAGGGATGATCGATGATTTGTCCCGTGCCGTGACATTCGGGGCAGGTGCCTTGCGTTTGAATGCGCCCCAAAGGCGTATTTTGCGTTTGTATCACTCGACCGGTGCCGCCGCAGCGAGGACAGGTATGGGGATGGGTGCCCGGCTCCGCGCCGGATCCTCCGCAAGTGTCACAGGTGTGCTCACGGTTCAAAGTGATGTTTTTCTTAGCGCCGAAGATGGCATCTTCAAAATTAATGGTGAGGTCATAGCGCAAATCGTTGCCACGGCGTGGTCCGCGCGACGCCTGGCCAAAGCCGCCGCCACCCCCGAAGAACATGTTGAAAATATCGCCGATATCTCCAAAATCGCCACTGAAATTGGCACCTTGTCCCCCGAATCCGCCAAACTGGGGACCGTCGGGACCAAACTGGTCATATTGGCTGCGTTTTTGAGGATCGGATAGGGTTTCGTAAGCGTCGTTAACCTCTTTAAAGCGCGCTTCGGCTTCTTTGTCGTCGGGGTTTACATCGGGATGATATTTGCGAGCCAGTTTGCGAAAGGCCTTTTTGATTTCCTGGTCACTGGCACTTTTATCAACCCCGAGCACCTCGTAATAATCGCGCTTATCGGCCATTATTTATCGTCAACTTCGGTGTAGTCGGCGTCCACGGTGCCGTCATCTCCACCATCGTTTTGTGCTTGCGCCTGTGCTGCCTGTTCAGCCTGAGCGGCGGCGGCATACATTTTTTCGGTCATTTTATAAAGGGCATCGGTGAGGGCTTCTGTTTTGGCCTTGATTTGTTCGGTGTCGTCACCTTCCAAGGCTTCACGCAGCTCTCCTTGCGCTTTTTCAATGGCTTCCTTATCAGCAGCCTCCACTGCATCGCCGGCGTCTTTCAGAGCCTTATCGGTTTGGAAAAGCAGCGCATCGGCATTGTTGCGGGTATCTACTTTTTCTTTCATCTGTTTATCGGCTTCGGCATTTTCCTCCGCATCTTTCACCATGCGTTCAATCTCTTCATCAGAAAGACCGCTGTTGGATTGAATGGTGATGCGCTGACTCTTACCGGTGCCTTTGTCTTTGGCAGAAACATTCACAATGCCGTTGGCGTCAATGTCGAACGTGACTTCAATTTGCGGAATGCCGCGGGGTGCCGGCGGAATATCCATGAGACTGAAACAGCCCAAGGTTTTGTTGTTCTTGGCCATTTCACGTTCACCTTGCAGAACATGAATGTCGGTGGATGTCTGATTATCGGCAGCGGTGGTAAAGACCTGACTGCGAGAAACCGGGATGGTGGTGTTGCGTTCCACAATCTTAGTCATTACACCGCCCAAGGTTTCAATGCCTAAGGAAAGAGGGGTGACATCCAAGAGCACCACGTCTTTCACTTCACCCACCAGCACGCCGCCTTGAATGGCCGCACCGATGGCCACACATTCATCCGGGTTGATGCCTTTAAAGGGATCTTTGTTGGTAAGCTTCTTAATGGCATCCTGCACCGCCGGAATGCGCGTAGAACCGCCCACCAAAATCACTTTATCAATATCGGCAGCGGAAATACCTGCATCCTTCATGGCTTGACGGCTGGGCCCCATGGTTTTTTCCACCAAATCGGCGGTGAGTTCATCAAATTTGGCGCGAGAAAGGGTCAAATCCAAATGTTGGGGCTGACCGTCGGCGTTCATGGTGATAAAGGGCAGGTTCAAATTGCTGGTGGTCACGTTGGAAAGTTCCATTTTTGCTTTTTCAGCAGCTTCTTTTAAGCGCTGCATAGCGGTCTTATCAGCCGAAAGATCCACACCGGTTTCTTTGCGGAATGTATCCACGGCCCAATCGATGATTTTTTGGTCAAAATCATCGCCGCCCAGACGGTTATTGCCGCTGGTGGCGAGCACTTCAAAGATACCATCGCCAATTTCCATAAGAGATACGTCAAAAGTGCCGCCGCCTAAGTCAAACACCAACACTTTCTGATCTGCGGAATCTTTGTCCACACCATAGGCCAATGCTGCAGCTGTAGGTTCGTTAATGATACGCAGCACATCCAAGCCTGCAATTTTTCCGGCGTCTTTAGTGGCCTGACGTTGACTGTCAGAGAAGTATGCCGGCACGGTGATCACGGCCTGGTTCACCGTTTCGCCCAAATAAGCTTCGGCATCGGCTTTCATCTTTTGCAGAATCATTGCCGAAATTTCTTGCGGTGTATATTCTTTATCGCCCATATGCGCTTTGTAGTCCGTACCCATGTGGCGTTTGATGGATGCCACCGTATTGTTGGGATTGGTGATAAATTGACGTTTGGCCACCTGACCTACAAGGCGTTCACCACTTTGGTTGGTGCCCACCACAGAGGGGGTGGTGCGGTTGCCTTCTGAATTCGGAATGACAACGGCTTCGCCGCCTTCCATAACTGCCACGCAAGAGTTGGTGGTTCCCAAATCAATACCAATTACTTTTCCCATATTGTTTTCCTCCTAATTGATGTCATCTATATCATGGTTGGTTATATTATGGTTAATTATATTAACACTTGTACCTTGAATAGCAAAATATCATATTTTTATTCGCTCACCCGGCAGACCGTGGGCCGCAGTACCCGATCTTTGTATTGGTACCCGGCGCGCAATTCATCCACGATGGTGCCCGGGTCGGCTTCCGTATCCGGCACCATCATCACCGCTTCGTGATAGACCGGATCAAAGGGTTTGCCCTCTGCTTCAATTCTTTCCAGACCTGCTTTACCCAGCACATCTTTTAGCTGGCGATGAATATTTTGGGTGCCTTCAGAAAAGCTTTTTAAATGTTCATCTTTCTCATCCGGCAAACTCTGAAGAGCCAAATC
>JAEZVS010000045.1 GCA_023443145.1 Bacillota bacterium
CTCAAAATCCACGCCGGGATAAGCTTTCTGGAGCATATCAACCGCTTCCATGGCCTCAGATTCGACAACGTCTTGACCGTAGTAGAGCGTGACCAACTCCTGTTCCTGAGCGACCATCGACTCCACAAGCAAGATCACTGCTTCAGAAATGGTTGACACACTGGCCACAATTTTTCCATCTTGAATGGCCATAAATGCACCTTCTGAAATATCAATGCCGTCAATATTGGTATCACGTACCGCATTGGTTATTTCTCCGCTCACCACTTCAGCCATGGCGTCTGTCATTTCCGAGCAAATCTCTTCAAATTCCGCATCAGGAGAAAAGGCCATTAAGGCTTGAATTCCTTGAGGAATGGTGCGGCTGGGAATCACTTGAATCAATATGTCGTCACAAAGCTGCGCAGCTTGCTCGGCTGCCATGATAATATTTTTATTATTCGGCAGTAAAATAACCTTTTTTGCTCCCGATTGATTTATGCAATCGACAAAATCTTGCGTGCTGGGATTCATGGTTTGACCGCCATAAATCACATCTGTGGCACCAAGACCTTTAAATATATCTACAAATCCCTCACCATTGGACACGGTGACAATGGCCCATTCTTTTTCCTCAAGAGCGCCTTGGGACTGAAGCTCGCGATTCTGTTCACGCATATTATTGATTTTAATATCATTCAGTTCCCCATATTGAGATACAAAACCCAATACAGAGCCCAAATCGTTGGTGTGAATATGTACCTTCACCACATCACCGGCGCCCACCACCAACATACAGTCGCCACAACGAGACAAATGTTCTTTCACATCAGAAATAACCAAGTCAATATCATGCCCTTTGGCATAGATCAAAAACTCGGTACAATAAGGGTACACAATGGCTTCAGGATCTGAAAAGAAATGATCAAATTGATCGTTCAAATCATCGGAGGGCGGTGTTTCTTCATGTAAGGCACCGACAGGCTTACCGCTTAAAGCTGCCAAAAAACCTTCCATGATAAAAAGATAACCTTGGGCACCAGCATCCACCACACCTGCTTGCTTTAAAACAGGAAGAAGATCCGGTGTGCGATTTAAACTCTCATACCCCGCACGAATATAGAGCGACAACATTTCTTCCGGGCTCAAATGTTTTGGCGCCGTTGAAAGCGCTTCCCCTGCTTCTCGTACAATCGTGAGTACGGTCCCTTCCATAGGCGTGGCGACCGCTTTATATGCTGCATCCGCCCCCGCCGCAAAGGCTCTTTTCAAATCATCTGAATCAATGACTTTTTTATCCGAAAGAGCACCGGCAAAACCCGATAATATTTGTGATAATATGACACCGGAATTGCCGCGGGCGCCCATAAGTGCGCCATATGCCGCTTGTTGCGTCAGCTCGGATACATCATCGCTTTTGGCGCGCTCCAACACAAATTTAGCGGAGGAACGCATCGTCATAGCCATATTTGTTCCTGTATCTCCGTCAGGGACAGGAAAGACATTTAGACGATCCACTTCCGCACGCTTCTGCTCCAACCAGTTGGCGCCGGACAATACCATTTCTTTATATATAGATCCATTTATTTTTTCATTGATTGACATGCAGTGCCTCCCAATTTATATACATCAGCCACAGGGCCTGATGCCAATTGACAAATGGTTATGCATCACTATACCACAAAAAAAAGCGGTTTGTCTACATAAGACGGGCTTCGGATTTCTACGACAACAAAAAAGCCACGATGATCACGCGGCTTAAAAATATTCGTTAAAATAGGTTTTTCGACCGGCAAATAGTGAAATAAAAGTACGTGTCATATGTTCATCCACGCATTCAATACCCATATCCTCCAAAAGATCCATAACAGGTTTTTCGGAAAACACCATCTCGTTTAAAAGTGGTATGTGAACCGTTAAGTCGGCATTGATTGTTCGTTCGGCTCCATCCTCAATAAGAATGGTGGTGGAATCTTTAAGCCAGCGGTAATATTTTTTTTGGTTGTCATCGTCTATGACAGCAAAAAAAATGTCATCCGGAGGCAGATGATCAGCAAAAAAGCCCAGTTGTGTAGGCTCCTGCAGACGAATCATTAAAAATGGATATAGTGCCACCTGGGCTTTGTCGCGTCCGCGAAACCGCACCAAGGTTTCATGAAGCGGGGCTGACCAACTTAGTTTTTGTATTTGGGAGCGATGCGCGTAAATATAGTAGTATAGCGCTTTTTGCGCATCCAGACTGTCGTATGCCATCTCTCGTATCTGTAAGGTTTCACCGGCCAGTCGATAAAGCGCATAGCCTCCGTCGCGGCCATCACTATGCTGATAGATGGCCATGATGCCATCTTCCAGCGACAGGTCATCAAGAATGCTTCGCCAACGCCTGACGTCGCGTTGGGGATACCAAGAAAAATACCGATTTTGATAAACCTCATAGAGACGGTTTAATCGGTCTACCGTATCCTTCTGATGATTGGACTTTTCTCGAAAAATCTGTCCATCTCCGCGCTGAGAAAGCGGCTTGAGTTCATGAATGTCCAATGTGAGATGACCGTGCCAGTCAAAGAACACAAATCCCATCGGTGAATAAAAGCCGGCTTCAAAGGGCATAAGCAGTAGCACCCCTTCACCGCTTTCCTTACAAATCCAATCCATTAAGGCAGAGACGACACCGCTGCCTCGATACTCCGGAAGGCAATTCACCCCTACTATATATACCGCCGGTTGTTGCAGCCCGTTTCGCACAAGTATCTGACGAATGAGCTGAGCCGAGCCCACCACATGGTTATGGGAATCAATGGCCACAATGGTTTCTGAAAGAGCGATGTATTCTTTAAAATACCAGCGAACAAAGGCCTCTCCGTCTTGATGAAAACACAAACGCCACAACTCTTCCAAGCTAGGCAAGTCCTTTTGTTGAGCAGCTCTAATCCGCCAATCTGTTTTCATGTGATCTCACATCCGCTCTATATTTTGTTAATATGTACTCTGGATAATAAGACATTTTTGCTTGACGCAATCCTTCTAATCCCATATCTTCCTCACGATTGACATAAGTCATATCAGGCCAATAATGGTTCAGATAATCTTGATTAATAACAGGATAAAGACCACGATATTGCGAAAACGCTTTTTCTGCATGAATGACCACTGTTTCTTCATTAACCCGCTCACCAAATGTAAGGGCCACTACCTGTCCATCAATTTTAATGATGCCGCCAACAAAGTCCAGCTGATCCATATGCGTCAATGCATCATAAATGGCTTCACGCTCACAAAGAAGGCCATCATCCAACGTGCCTTCTTGATTATGCTGACCATACCATCTTTCCAGAAAATCCAAACAAGCATCAACATTTTCCGTAGATAAAGGAACGAAGTCGTAATTGGGATAATCTTTTTTAAAAGCGTTGATATGGTTTCGCTTTTTGCTATATTTTCGCCCTTTGAGACAACGCAGATTTTCTGCACTGTAAATATAATCGCCAATATCTCTGTCTTCAGTGAATGTGAAATATTGAGGCAGCAACCTTTCCATTCGTTCCTTTTCTCTTTCCGTAATGCCTCGAATAATAAAAGGTTTGCCTTCTTTTTTATACCATTCAGCCATTTCTAAAAGCGCTGCTTTGTATTTCTCATCATCCTCGTGATAACCATAAGGTGGTAATATCCACGTGCTTTCAAAGGCATTGGGTTCGATGATGAGATGGCCCTCTACCGTCATCCATCGCACAGCATAGCAACGTCGCCACATATATAAATTCGTAAAAGTGCACTCAGAATTTTGATTCTGAGTATTTATAAAAAACATATTTAAAATATCACGATCCGATAGCTCAATTTGCTTAAAGCCGATCATGTTACGCCTCTTTTCTCCTGACTCAAAATATACCAAGCAAGGTTCATATCCCCTAATCCACCATTGTATAAACATCATCCCTTGGCTTTTTTTGCAGCCTTTTAATAAAAACCTAAAAATAATGGCCTGTTTCCCTTTGGAAACAGGCCACTATCTGGGCGGTAATGGACTCGAACCATCGACCCCCTGCATGTCAAGCAGATACTCTAACCAACTGAGCTAACCGCCCCAATCAACCAGCGAAATTAATTTTACCAGATTCCACTTAAAAGTCAAGGCCTTAATGGGCATTTTATTAATTCAACTATTTTTCACCGGTTGCATTCATGAAGTCATCAAATAGCAGCAACAGCTTCAATTTCCAGCACGGCATCTTTGGGAAGACGGGCGACTTCTACCAAAGCACGGGCCGGCTTGTGGTCGGCAAAAAATGCTTGGTAAGCTCCGTTGATGGCATCAAAGTCTTCAATATCACGCACGAATACACCAACGCGCACAACAGCGTTTCGATCGGCGCCTGCAGCGCGCAAAATGGCTTCCATATTCTGAAGGGCCACCGTGGTCGCTTGAGCAGGATCTTCAATCAACTGACCGTCTGACAAAGGCAACTGTCCGGATACGAAGATAAAATTCCCGCTTTTAACAGCTTGTGAATAAGGGCCGATGGCTTGCGGTGCATCAGGGGTTTGAATCATTTTCATGGGTTATCCTCCATTTGTATTTTTATTTGTGAATAGGTGGTTCTTTACAAAACACGGTAAACGCCAAACTTACAAAAGATCCGCCAGTTTCGTGATGTCTTCTATCGTCGTGGCCCAACTGGTCACAAAACGAAGCACACTGTGGGATTCATCCCAAGGCATCCACAATGAAAACGCCACATGACGTTTAAGGGCATCAATTTTTTCATTAGAGACAATCACAAAAATTTGATTGGTTGGAGACTGAATAAAAAACCGATATCCTTTTTCAGAAAAAACACGGCGCAGGTCATCTGCCAGACGAATGGCGTGCCGACTGATTTCCATATAATGGTCATCGGTCATCAAGGCGTCAAACTGAACACCCAATAAGCGGCCTTTCGCCAATAGTGCGCCTCTTTGCTTGATCAAACTCACCATCTGGCGCGGGGCATTCCTTTTTGGAAAAACCACCGCCTCTCCGAATAGGGCGCCAACTTTTGTACCGCCAATATAAAATACATCGGTCAAACGGGATATATCTCTCATGGCGAGATCGGCTTCTGATGCAGCGAGACCATAACCCAATCGGGCGCCGTCCATAAAAAGATAGAGCTTGTATTGATCACAAACATCACGCAAAGCTTCCAGCTCGGCTTTTGTATAAAGCGTACCGAACTCACTGGGATGAGAAATATAGACCATCGCCGGCGTCACCATATGCGCTGCTGTTTCATCTTCCCAGAAATGTTTGAGATATATTGCTACATCTTCAGCAAACAGTTTGCCTTCGCGTCCGGGAAGTGTGATCACTTTATGCCCGCTGACTTCAATAGCGCCTGCTTCATGAACGGCAATGTGTCCGGAATCGACAGCAATGACCCCTTCGCAAGGAGACAACAATGAAGCGATCACCACCTGATTTGTCTGCGTTCCGCCCACCAGAAAAAACACATCGGCTTGCGGTGCCTGCGAGAAACTGCGGATTTTATCTTTGGCCCGCTCACTTATCTCATCCTCACCATAACCCGCACAAGGCACCATATTCGTTTCCGCTATGGCCGACAGGACCTTTTCCGTTGCTCCGTGAAGATAGTCGTTTTGAAAGTGAAGCATATACACCACCCTTTCTTTTGACCAATTATAGGCACTGACGACCTTCCTTGTCAATAATCCCGGTTGACAAGCCGACGCATTCTTCATATAATAAGCGCAGCTTACATGCTCGACAGTTCGTTTGTACCATCCTGTCGTAAAATAAAACCAGGACTGTATTTTATTTTTCATTTTGAAGAATGCGTACGCCCGTCGGTACCCCGACGGGCATTTCTTTTTGGAGGGACCCATGTATTATCTGACCACCGAAGATCATTTTGATGCGGCCCATTTTTTAAAAAACTACGATGGACCTTGTCAAAACATTCATGGCCATCGCTGGCGTGTGGTTGTTCACATCCAATCAAAAGATCTGTCAACAGATCCCCAAACAGAAGGTATGGTGGCCGATTTCAGCGATGTGAAACGAATGTTGTCTGCCCACTGCGCCCAATTGGACCACAGCTTTATTTTTGAATCCGGTTCTCTACGTCCGGCGACCGAATCCGCCTTGCGCGCCGAAGGATTTCGCTTGGTTACAGTGCCCTTTCGTCCCACCGCCGAACATTTTGCCCGCTATTTTTATGAGCGTCTACAAGCAGACGGCCTTTCCGTAAGCCGGGTAGAGGTATATGAAACGCCTAAAAACCTTGCCAGCTACGAGGCATAATCATGAACGTTGCTGAAATTTTTCAAAGCATTAATGGCGAAGGACCGAAAGCCGGAGAATTGGCGCTCTTTGTACGCTTTACAGGGTGTAATTTACACTGTACTTACTGTGACACGGATTGGGCCATCTCTTTTGACGCCGCAGCAAAATCGATGCGTCCCACAGATATTGCTGAAATCGTTGCTCAAAGCGGTATGAAAAATGTCACCCTTACCGGCGGCGAACCTCTTTTGCAAAAAGACATGCCCCGACTATTAGCTTTACTGCATCAATTGCCCAAGTTACGGGTGGAGGTTGAAACCAACGGTTCAGTTGATTTAGCGCCTTTCTGCAATACTGATCGACCTTTTTTCACTATGGATTATAAACTACCCGGTAGCGGTTTTGAAGGTGCCATGCGTGTGTCTAATTTTTCCCTTCTGAACCGGGAGGATTGTGTGAAATTCGTCTGCAGCAGTGAATTCGATGTACTGCGCGCCTTTGACCTTATCCACCTCTATCATTTATCGGAGCGTACGCAAGTTCATCTGAGTCCCGTATTCGGGCAACTCTGTCCGGACCGCATGGTGGCCTTGATGCAGTCACACCGCATGACGGATGTACGCCTACAACTGCAAATGCACAAATTAATTTGGGATCCCAATATGCGAGGAGTTTAATTTATGGATACAAAAGCCATTGAAGAACACATTCGCGGTATTCTCGTCGCCCTGGGTGATGATCCATCCCGCGAAGGATTAATTGATACACCGAAACGTGTCGCCAAAATGTACGAAGAAGTCTTTGCCGGTATGGCCTACACCAACCACGAAATCGCTGAAATGTTCGGTAAGGTCTTTGACAATGAAGGGGCCGAAGCCGGAGAAGGCGTGGTGGTTATGAAAGACATCGGTTTTTTCTCTTACTGCGAACACCATATGGCTCTCATGTATGACATGAAAGCGACCGTCGCCTACATTCCAACCGGCAAGGTGATCGGTTTGTCGAAAATTGCCCGTGTCTGCGACATGGTGGGACGCCGCTTACAACTTCAAGAACGCATCGGCCGGGACATTGCCGATATTATATCGGAGATCACAGGCGCAAAAGATGTGGCTGTGATCATTGAGGGACATCACAGCTGTGTCACTGCTCGCGGCATTCAAAAAGAAAGCACCAAAACCCTCACCATGGAACGTCGCGGTCAATTTTTAACCGACCCTTCACTGCAGGCATACCTACGATAGGAGGTTTTATGGACGCACTGGTCTTATCCAGCGGTGGCGTTGATTCTACCACAGCTTTGGCTCTGGCTCTTGAGCGCTACGGCAAAGAAAATGTACTGACGTTGGCTTTAAGTTATGGTCAAAAGCACAGTAAAGAATTAACGGCGGCCCAAAAAATAGCCGATTATTACCGCGTGATGCACCGCACGCTGGATCTATCTCTTATCTTCAAAGACAGCGATTCGGCCTTGCTGCAGAACGCGGAAACCCCCATTCCCCATGCTTCCTATCACCATCAACTTACTGAAAATGATAGCAAAAAACCGGTAAGCACCTATGTACCTTTTCGTAACGGTCTCTTTTTATCTACAGCCGCCGCCATTGCACTGTCACATCGGTGCTCGGTGATTTACTATGGCGCCCACGCCGATGATGCTGCCGGATCTGCCTATCCGGATTGTTCACCCGCTTTTCATATGGCCATGAAGGAGGCCATTTATGAAGGCAGCGGCCGCGCACTGACCGTGGAAGCCCCCTTTATTCATCAGCACAAAAAAGACATTGTGGCCTTAGGTCTTTCTTTGGGGGTGCCTTACGAATTGACCTGGTCATGCTATGAAGGGAACGCTTCTCCATGCGGTCGCTGTGCCACCTGTTTGGACCGTATGAAAGCCTTTTCTGAAAACGGTGTCACCGATCCTTTGCTGCCACTCCATCATACGAAAGGATAATCTTTATGAGCGATCACCAAAACGATCTCACTTTACTCGGCAACCGCGACGTATCCTACCCTACCAACTACGATGCCGGTATTCTGGAATCTTTTCCCAACAAACATCCGGACCGAGATTATTTTGTCAAGTTTAACTGTCCGGAATTTACCAGCCTTTGCCCCATTACCGGACAACCGGATTTTGCCAATATTATCATCAGCTACGTGCCTGATGCACGTTTGGTGGAAAGCAAAAGCCTAAAACTTTACCTTTTTTCTTTTCGAAATCACGGCGGTTTTCACGAAGATTGCGTCAACATTATTATGAATGATTTGGTCACTCTGCTGGATCCGAAATATATTGAAGTATGGGGTAAATTTTTACCCCGCGGCGGCCTTTCCATAGATCCTTACGTCAATTACGGGAAACCCGGCACCCCCTGGAAAGACATTGCCTTTAATCGTCTGACCCAACATGATATGATGCCGGAAATGGTCGATAATCGCTAAACAGACGGCAGCTTTGTACGATTATGTGCAGAGCTGCCGTCTTCTTATTGCCCAAAAGAAGCGTTGCTCCTAGAGATGATGCACTGATGGCCAGTCGTCACTTTTGAGCTGATGAAACATTTTTTACCATATATCCGAATATCCGATCTTGCTTGCTCATTTGCATCATTTACAAAAACTTAACACAATTTATGCCTTTCTTTTTACGACCGCCTGATAAGATACGGTTGATTTCCTACCAAAGAAATCATTCGATAATAATTTTAGGAGGTTGAACATGAAAAAAGTTCTGAAAACGGTGATGGCTTCTCTCTTAGCGACAACCATGCTCGTAGGTTGCACAGGAGGGGCTGAAAGCAGTGACGCAAAAAAAGAATCGGTTGAATTAAACAGCATGTCTTTAGAAGACATCGTTTCCAAAGCCAAGGAAGAAGGCAGCATTCAATCTGTTGGCATGCCGGATACTTGGGCCAACTGGGTAGAAACGTGGCAGGATATTGAAAAAAAATACGGCATCAAACACAAAGACACAGATATGAGCTCTGCCGAAGAATTGGCCCTTTTTGAACAAGAAAAAGCCAACGGCACCAAAGACATTGGTGATGTCGGTCAAGCTTTTGGTCCCATTGCTGTAGAAAAGGGCGTAAGCCTGCCTTATAAAACCTCATATTGGGACGACATTCCCGACTGGGCTAAGGACAAAGATGGTCATTGGATTGTGGGCTATTATGGCACCATGGCGATTATGACCAATACCGACAAAGTAAAAAATCCGCCTAAAAGCTTTGAAGACTTAAGAAAAGGAGATTACAAGGTCACTGTAGGCGATGTGAATGCAGCCAATCAAGCACAAAATGCCGTGCTTTCTGTAGCACGCGCCTATGGCGGTGATGAAGGAAACATTCAGCCCGGTATTGATTTTTTTGCAGAATTGGCTGAACAAGGCCGTCTTGATTTAGGCGACACCACGATTGAACGCATTGAAAGCGGCGAAATCGAAGTGGGACTTTTCTGGGATTTCAACGCTCTAAACTATGCCGCACAAATCGCCAAAGACACCGGTAAAAATCATTTCTTTATTGTTATCCCTGAAAAAGGTGCCGTACAAAGCGGCTATGCCACCATCATTAATAAGTACGGCCCTCATCCTCATGCAGCGGCACTGGCTCGGGAATATATTTTATCCGATGAAGGACAGATTAATTTGGCCAAAGGTTTTGCGCGTCCCATTCGTAAAAGCCTAGAGCTTCCTGAAGATGTCAAAAACAAACTCCTTCCCGATGAACAATATGCCAATGCCGAGCCCATTAAAGATGCAGAGGCTTGGGAAAAAACCACCAAAGAATTGGGCGGTCTTTGGCAGTCATATGTTATTACAAAGGTGAAATAAATGGCACGCACCATCTTAATTGTATTGGATGGTCTTCACAATCAAGCCGCATCCACCCACATGGGGTTTTGCGACCATGTGGTGGCCCAAGGTTATGGTGCCCGCTACACACTGAAAGGGGAACTGCCGGCTATGAGTCGGCCCATGTATGAAACCATTCAGTCCGGGCTTCCTGTGCTCGCTCATGGAATCACCACTAATTTCAGTCAGAAGGCATCAAAGGAAAATACCTTTGCTAAGGCCAAGGCAGCAGGACTCACCACTGCTGCCGCGGCCTATTATTGGATATATGAACTTTATGAAGCGCGCCCCTTTAATATTGTGACAGACCGTTTTAGATTGGAACCTCAAAAGAATCAAATCATTGATTACGGCATCTACTATACGAAGGACGAATATCCCCTGATTGAAAGTTTTGCCGACGGACATTATCTGGCCAAAAAAAAGGTCGACTATTTGCTTATTCATCCCATGGCCATAGACCATACCGGCCATCTTTACGGCGGTTTATCAAAAGAATATTATGCCTGTACGGTAGCGGCTGATGCCAACATTGCTTTTTACTTTGCGCATTGGAAAGACCTGGGCTACGATATTGTTGTAACTTCCGATCACGGCATGGATGCAAAAGGCCTACATAATGGTTCCACTGCACTTCAAAATGAAATGCCTCTTTATATTTTTTCAGAAAAAGTCGCATCAGGCGTGTTCGGCACCATTACGCAACGCAACATCGCGCCATTGTGCCGGGCATTGCTTGGTCTACAGTCATTTCCAAAGGAGATTTATGAAAAATAAAGCAAAGATATTGTATTTTCTTCCTTTTGCAATGGTGGTGATGCTATTTATTGCACTTCCTCTCCTGAGTATTTTTGTGCAAAGCGTACGCGAACCGGCAGGCGGCTTCGGATTTGAACAATATGTGCTGTTGTTTAAAAACCAGTATTATATGATGGGTATTAAAAACAGCTTATATTGCACGATTCTATCCATCCTCATCAGCTTGCCCATCTGCCTGATCGCCAGTCATATTATTTTTAAAAACAAAACCTCACGTTTGGCAACCATTGTCACCATGGCATCTAATTTTCAAGGGATTCCCTTGGCTTTTTCCTACATGTTGCTTTTAGGACACACAGGGATATTGGTTAATTTAGGTGAAACATTCGGCCTGGGATTTTTATCCGGTTTCAACCTTTATTCCCGAGCCGGTATTTTAGCTACTTTTGTCTATTTTCAAATTCCTTTAGGCGTCCTCATGCTTTATCCTTCCTTCGGCCGAATCAAAGAAGAATATCGCGACGCAGCCGATGTTTTGGGCGCTGCCCAACATCAGTTTTGGAAAGATGTGGCCTTTCCGCTCTTAAGACCATCTATCTTAGGCGTATCTGTAATTTTGTTTGCCAATGGCTTAGCAGCCTATGCCACACCTTATGCGCTCCTGGGCAGCAACTATTCCTTATTTGCCGTGCAAATGTCTTCAATGTTTGTCGGTGATTTGATGCAAAATGTGCAGATGGGTTCTGCTATGAGCGTCTTAATGCTCTTCTTCACCGGTTCAGCGGCCATTATTAGCCGTATGCTGCAAAATAAAGGAGGCGCCAATGACTAAAATACAAAAAACATTTGTGTTTTTCTTCGTATTATATTTGGCTATACCCCTCTTGGTCACAGTTGGTTATGGTTTTTTTGTGGAATGGAATTTGATTCCGAAGGGTTTTACTTTCAAATATTTAAAAAACGTGTATGCCGGCGGAGAACTGATCTGGCTGCCTCTTTTGCGCACCTTAGCGACAAGCATTGGCGCTGTGATTGTGAGCATGTTTGTTTTAATGCTGGCCATTTTAGGGACCACTTACTTTCCTAAGTGCGAAAAAACACTGGCATTTATTACAAAACTGCCCTTTGGCATTCAAGGTATTTTATTGGCCACCTCCCTCATTGCTTTATTTGGCAACAACGCGCACGTTCCACGTCTCGCGCTTCTTTTCGGCGCCTATGTGGTGGTTATTTTTCCTTATATGTATCAAGGGATTTACGCTGCACTGAACACCGTTTCTATGCGTGAAATCTTGGAAAGCGCAGAAATTCTCGGTGCCAATCGTCCGAGGGCTTTTTTTACCCTGGTGTTGCCCGGCGCCAAACGCGGCATATTTGCCACCGGCCTTCTTTGCACCGGCATCTTATTTGGCGATTTTGTATTGGTAAACATTCTACTCGGCTCCAGCTTTGAGACACTTTCTATTCTCATGAAGCGTACAATGGCCTATTCCGGCCATGAGGCAAGCATAATATCGGCTTCTCTTTTCAGCCTGCTTTGCTTACTCACCTTTGCCGTCGGCCGTCTGGAAAAACCAAAAAAGATCAAAAAGGAGAAATAAATGGCAACCATAGAACTGAAAAACATTCGGAAATCCTACGGTGATTTGGTGGTATTGGATGATTTAAATCTAGTCATCAACCACGGTGAACTTGTTACCTTGTTGGGGCCCTCCGGCTGCGGTAAATCCACATTACTTCGGTCCGTGGCCGGTTTGGAATCCATCGATAACGGCGCTGTTTTGGTGGATGGAGAAAATATTACCCACACGGCGGCACGAGATCGCGGCGTCGGAATGGTCTTTCAGCAATACAGCCTTTTTCCCACCATGAATGTGATCGAAAACATCGATTACGGTTTAAAAATAAAAAGAATACCCGCAAAAGAGCGTAAAACTCGCGTAGAAGAGGCCATCCACCTGGTGGGCCTGAACGGCAAAGAAAAACACATGCCCGGTGAACTATCCGGCGGCCAACGCCAGCGCGTGGCTTTGGCACGTGCCATTGTCACACGCCCGAAAATGCTTCTTTTAGACGAACCTTTGTCCGCCATTGATGCGAAACTGCGAAAAAGCTTACAGCAAAGCATTCGCAGCATACAAAAACAAGTGGGCATCACCACTATCTTTGTCACCCACGATCAGGATGAAGCTATGGTGCTTTCTGATCGCGTCGTTATTTTAAACAATGGTCGTATTGAACAGGAGTCATCACCAATTGACATATACATCCACCCACGGACCTCCTTTGTAGCCGGCTTCATGGGTAATTACAACCTACTGTCGCCGGATCAATTCCGTCAGCTGGTGGGCGTGATGACGAAAAATCAAATTGCCATTCGTCCTGAAACCATCACATTGGAGAAGGGATATACCGAGATGCACAACGCCTACTCTCTGCGCGGTAAGGTTTTGGAGATGACCCCTCTGGGCAATATTTTAAGCTACCAAATTGAATGTAACGGCATTCGCCTTCGATCCGACCAACTCTTTCGGTCGCATGCTCTTTTTGAAATCGGTGAAACAGTCCATATGAATATAGAAAAACACAACTGTTTGTCCGTATAATAAACTCAGAAAAAATATGCCGTCCAAAGAGCGACAGCTGATTTCATATAGCATGCCGCCGCTTAAAGGTCTCATAACAAACTTGCAAAATGTTTTCGGAAGCGATATCTGTCCTGCCTTTTTATCAGCAGACATCTTATGTAAACAACTGCCATATTCCAAGGCATACATAGGAGAATGTATACAAGAATGTCTTTATGGTTTATAATAAATAAAAGTTCGCCATTTTCTAAGGAGGGACCATAATGGATATCAACATCTTCATTTATCGAGACTACGAAACCTTGGATATTTTTGGCCCTGTTGAAATTTTGTCACAGATAGAGGATTATCGTCTTCTTTTTTTCTCTTTGAATGGCGGTGTTGTCACCAATCATCATGGGGTTCAATTAATCACCCAATCTGCCGCAGACATCCATCCGGAAGGCATTTTACTCATTGGTGGCGGAAAAGGCAACCGCGCATTGATAAACGACCAACTTTTCTTAGACACGCTTCGTGACCTGTCAAACCGGGCATCTTATGTACTCTCAGTATGCACCGGTTCCGCTCTCTTAGCGCGTTGTGGCGCTTTAGATAATCGTCAGGCCACTTCCAACAAATTATCTCTCAATTGGGTAAAAGAAATGGGACCAAACACCAATTGGGTAGACGAAGCGCGCTGGGTGGTGGATGGGAAATTTTACACGGCTTCGGGCGTTTCTGCAGGAATGGATATGACAATGGGCTTCGTTTCAGATCAATTTGGCGAATCTAAAGCGCGAGACATTGCCACATTCATCGAATATCGCTGGCAAGAAGATGCCAATATGGATCCCTTTTCCATCCGCCATACTGAGCGTACGTGAATGGACTTACGTGAGTATTCCTTTGAGGTTGAGCCGATATCCAGGCATAAAGAATGGTCTTTAATCATACACCGCATGCGAAGACGCTTCGTACAAAAAGGTTCTCTTATCGATTTGCCCCTATCTTCAGTCGCTCTAATTCACAAAACAACATATTAAATCCATTATAAAAAAAGAAGCAACCACCGCCACAGTGGTTGCTTCTTTTTATAAAAGTCACAATTGATCCAAAAGGAGCGCATCGAAAGATACGCTTCTCTCAACAATATCAACAAAAATGGTTTCTTGCGAACGTCTTTAACAAAAAATCGCGCGTCAACGTGCATTCCTGTATGTTGCAATGTCCATAAACAGGCTTTATGTGCAACCATCGGTGCAAAATAGCTTATCTGATCAATTGAGCATGATGAAATCCTATGATCCGACACATGATACGTGCTCCGAAAAATCCGGAGGTCCTTTCCCTTGCCCCTTAAAAAATTTTAAGTGAGAAGAGACAGCTATATACCTGCATAGATTAAAGCATAGTTGTTCCCTTATATATGAAACGAGCTTCGATGACGCGACACCCGATTGAACAGTCCATGCAAAACAACAAGGTTTGTCACCATAGCCGCACTCATCACAGCGCCGGATTTAAAGAGACCCACCCTCTTCTTTGTTCGATTTGAAGACAGCATACCCACGAAAATCAACAGCTGCAGCGGAGCAGAAAATAGTTTTAGAGGTGCTTTACAGAAGAGGGCATAAATCATATGTATGCTATGGACGATAAGGTGAATCCCATAGGCAACAATGGCCCCTATTTGCCATATGGGCTTTGAGAAAATGCCCAACAATACAATAAGAAAAAATTCTTCAGCTGCGATAACCATAAATCGACGCTCACTCAACGCGTCCTTCTTTAGGCATAAGGGCAAAAGTGCGCGATTCTTAGCCACCCACGGTAAAAGCACATGGTATTCTTCTATTTCATGCCAGGTAAAGAGAACAAGAAATACTGTATACAGTTTGCGAATCATATGTATCCTCCTTTACGCTCACTTTTATTTAAAATGATACTATATAAAAAAGACGTGTCTCGTGGCTATCAGGCGCCTAAATCCCCGGCAACAGTAAAATACTGAAAAAAACGCCTTGACCCTAACGCAACTGAATGGTTTTTAATAAAAGTAGATTACAGAAGGGAGGTGACCACCATGAAAAACGGCATGTTCGTAAAGGAAGTGGCTGAACTGTGCGGCGTAAGTGTGCGCTTACTTCATCATTGGGATTTTATCGGCCTTGTCTCTCCATCTGAACGTTTGCCAAACGGCTATCGACTATATCTGGATGATGATATAAAACGCATTCAACAAGCATTATTATATCGCGCAACCGGTATGCGTCTGGAACACATCAAAGAATTGTTGGACAGTCGCCAAGACGACAAACAGCATTTAGAGATGCAATTGGCGCTATTAGAAGAAGCGTCACTGGAGTTAAACCGAAAAATCAAAGCGGTGCATCAATTACTGGAGGAATGCATAATGGGTAACGAATTAAGCATTGAAGAAAAAGCAGCCCTGATGGGAAAAGACTGGCTACCGGAATGGGAAGATGAAGCAAAAGACAAGTGGGGTGATACTCCGGATTGGCAAGAAACGCAAATCCATTTGTCACAAATGTCAAAAGATGATTGGCAGACCTACAGACTAGACATCCAACTTCTTGAAGAAAAAATGGCAGACCTTTGTATCGGCGGAACGCCTGCGGACTCTGAAGAGGCCTTACAACTCATTGAAGAATATAGAATCCTTTCTTCGAAGCATCATTTTGAAATCACCTATCCCAAACACGTTCTTATTTCTCGACTGTATACAGAAGATGAACGCTTTAAGGCCTACTATGATAAATATTCTCCAAAACTGGCTGCATGGATTCAACATGGCATTGAAGCTAACGCACGTGCACATGGCGTAGATCCGGAAAGCGCGAAGTGGGAATAACAACGAATATCCACGCCAAGATAAACACCGATACAATGACATGAGCCAGAAATTACCATACAATATCTATAGCCTTGTGGTAAAGAAGAATCGTTTAAACAATTCGCAATCAAAACCGGCAGCTATCCTGCCGGTTTTTGCATGCACTTAAAAATTCCGTCACCGATATACTCTCATCAAAAATAATGCGATTGGATATACTTCACGAAAAAAGTAAAGCCTAGCACTTCGCACCACTCACATTCATATCTTTTATATTGAAATCAGTATATGCGTCATTTGGTTTTCAAGTTCTACATAAAACAAACATTTTGTTGTAAACAACTAATTTTTTTATTGACAATTTAATGTTCTATGCTAAGATATTAGTGACGGTACCGTCGTTAATATCTTGAAGGGTGGTGCTTATGGCAAGACAAAGATTATCGAAAAACCAGCGACAACAGGAAATTCTGGAAGCGGCGCGCCTATGTTTTCTCGAAAAAGGTTTCCAAAATACAACCATGGAAGCTGTTGTGGGACGTACCACATTAAGCAAAGGCGGTGTCTATCGATACTATTCCTCTACCATCGATATGCTGTCCGATTTAATGAAAGCGGGAACAGCGCTTCGCTTCAACCTAATGAAAGAGCATTGTATTCTCAATAATAAAGACAATCCGGCCGGCTTTATTGAGTGCTTGGTTGAAAGCACCTATCAGAAAATGATTGACGAAAATCCCTATAAAAAACTATATGCTATTTTTCTACTTGAAAGTCAAAACAACGAAAAACTATTTGATTTAAAGGAGGAATTGACGCAAGATTTTTTTATGTTATTGCCCGAAGAAGGATTTTCTACGCCTGAACTCATCTCATCTTTAAAAGATGATGCTTTTATAGAATTTATCAACGCCATCATCGTTGGGGTTGAAATGATGGGGATGAGAGAAGCATTTCAAAAAAATCCTGATTTTTTAAAGACCATCATTCGAAACCATTTTGAAAACACACTAAAAAAATAGAAAGAAGACAAAACTATGAATAAAATCGACAAACGACACGAGATATTGACGGAGCCTTTTGCAAAACTTATTATCAAATTATGTGTCCCGGCTATAATCGGAATGATCATCATTGCTTTATATTCGTTTATGGATAGCATTTATGCCGGACAAATGATTAGCAAATACGCGATGGCCGCCATAGGCATTGCTTATCCTTTTACATTAATCAACAACTCTATATCTGTATTGTTCGGAATGGGCGGGGCCTCTGTATTGTCGCGTGCCATAGGCGCCCGTGATGAATATCACAAACAAAGTGTTCTTCCCAGCGTGTCTTTTTTGGTCATTATCTCTTCCTTAATCATTACTGTCGTTGGTTACTGTGCAACAGAGTGGTTTGTTCAACTGGCAAATCCGAGTCCTGAAATTGCAAAAAATACCATTCAGTATCTTAAAATTATTTTTCTCGGATCGGTTTTTATCAATCTGACACAAGCCTTGAATATGCTGATGCGTGCCGAAGGTCGTATGATTCGTGCCATGTCTATTATGTGCAGCGGTGCCCTCCTGAACATCATATTGGATCCGATTTTTATCTTATTGTTTCCCTCCCTCGGTGTTCAAGCTGTGGCTTACGCAACCATTATCTCACAAATATTTCAATGCGTTTTAACCTTAATCTATTTCTTATATCAAAGCCCTCAAATCAAATGGAAAAAGCCTCACCTTTATCCCGGTATGGCCAAAGCAATCATTCCCATAGGCATATCCGGTATGATCATGCAGTTTGCCACGATGATTCAACAAACATTGTTGTTTCAAACTGCAGGTACCTACGGAGGCGAGACCTATCAAATCATTTTGAGCGCTCTGCTCAGAATTCAAATGTTTGCCTTCATTCCTCTTTGGGGCGCTTCTCAGGGTTTTCAACCGTTTGTAGGTACCAACTTCGGTGCCAAACAATATCTTCGGTTGCTTCAAGGCAGACGTGCCTTTATGCTTTTTGCCTTTTTACTCAGCTTGGTCTTCTTTCTGCCTATGCAAATCATTCCGCATCACATTGTCAGCTGGTTTATTGACGACCCCAGCTTGGTACAAAAGGCCATTTACCCGGCAAGAGCCATTTTTTCAACCTTTTTCTTATATGGTTTTCTTGCTCTTTTGGGCATTTACTTTCAAGCCATCGGACATGCAAAAACAGCAGCCATTTTTGTTATGGGGCGTAACCTGATTCTCTTTATTCCGGTTGTCCTCTTATTGCCCAAAATATTCGGTGCTCCTGCCCTGTGGTGGACATTTGCATGCTGCGACTTGCCCATTATCATATATATTTTTGTTGTTTATATTCGACACGGACAGCAGCTTAAAGCATTATCCAATGATTCAGCAGCGGATATATCTTTTGCTACAAAATAATGAATATATTGTATTATCTTACTGCCAAGAACCGGCTGCCTTTTGCAGCCGGTTCTTTTTCATGCATCAAGGATTATTTGAATCTGATCTATTTAATATGCCCAAATTTCTGCGACTGAGCCCGTGCAACAAGAATGCACTCGCTGGAAAGAAAGCCCGGG
>JAEZVS010000053.1 GCA_023443145.1 Bacillota bacterium
GGCATGATTTTGTCCGCTTGGATGGACCGGCCTCTCTATGCTGCGGGCCGCCTTTTCTTCCAAAGTGAAGACCCCTTTCATCCGGAAACACTCTTGGTACAGAGCAAAGAACCACTGGCCATGATGACGCACTGTTGCGTACATTTAAACCGTGATGTGAACGCGGCCTATACCTACAGTGCGGAACGCGATCTGGTGCCTCTGGCCTTCACCGATGGTAAAGAGGCAACGCATCTTCTGGCAGAACAAGCCGGTCGGGATCCGAGCACACTTTTGTCCGGCGAGCTGATTTTGCAACCCCGAGAAGCGGCCACCGTCTTTGCAAACGATATGATCTCTGCACCGCATTTGGACAATCTGGGCATGGTGGCGGCCGGCATCTCCGCATTTTTAGCGGCTGATGGCGGTGGATGCAGTCAAGTGCTTGCGGTTATGAACCACGAAGAAATTGGTTCTGCCAGTGCGGAAGGCGCCGCTTCTCCGGCGTTGGCCGACTTTTTACGCCAAGCATCTGACGCCCTTTACGGTGAAACGCATTGGCCGGAAGTGCTTGCTGAAAGCTTTGCCATTTCAGCGGATCAGGCCCATGCCCATCATCCCAATTATTTGGACAAGATGGACACCCAGCATGCACCGGTGATAAACGGCGGTCCGGTGGTCAAGATAGCGCCGGGCGGCGCTTATGCCACCGACGGCTCCGGTGTTGCTGTATTGCGCGTGTTGGCAGAGCGTGCCGGCGTGCCGCTGCAAACCTACCACAATCGTGCCGATGTGCGGGGCGGCAGCACATTGGGCCCCATTCTAAGCCGCCATCTCACCATGGCCGTGGCCGATATCGGCAACCCTATCTTGGCCATGCACTCGGTGCGAGAATTGGGCGGACTGCGCGACCAGGAAATGATGATTCGTCTGCTAAAAACCTTCTATGAATCATAAAACCGCGTTAAGATACCGGATGACAGAGGCCATATTTATGAATATATGATGAATAGAGCAACAATTGTCCTCTAAAGAAGATGCAGCGAAAAATGACGCATATGAATGATATTTCTCATAAGAAAGAGAGTGTGATTTTTCACACTCTCTTTCTTATGAGAAATTTTTAAACAAAAAAATGGAAAGTTTACTTTACATCACGTGTCTTTTTTGGTATACTGAGCCATGGAAAGTAAACTTTCCAAAAGGAAGGAGAGAGCATGAAAAACCGATTAGAAGAACTTCGCAAACAGAGAGGCATCAAGCAAGAAGAGCTGGCAATGGCGCTTGAAGTATCCCGTCAAACCATTGGCTCTTTGGAAAACGGCCGCTACAATCCATCCATTCAGTTGGCCTTTAAGATCGCCCGATATTTTCACATGACGATTGAAGAAATATTTATTTACGAGGAGGAGTGAAAATGAAAAACAGGATCAAAGATTATACTATTTCTCTCATCGGCTTGGTTTTATTGGCTTCAGGATTGTTTCTCGTGAAAACAATCGACAATCCATAGGGAATCATGAGAGCATGCCCTTATATATGCATCGCTATCGGCTCTGGTCTTTTTGGACAGGGTATGGGTCATATCGTATCTGCATACGCGCTTAAAGATGCCATCCATTTAAAGAAGCAACTGGAGATTGAAAAGCATGACGAGCGCAACATCCTGATTGCAAACAAGGCTAAAGGAAGAGCGTTTGAGGTGATGACATTTGTCTTTAGCGCTTTGATGCTATCATTTGCTCTCATGGGGATTGATATGATCGCCGTCCTTTTATTAGTTTTTGCCTATCTCTTTGTTCAGGCATCTGCCATATATTATCGTAATAAAGTATGAAAAAATGATGTGAATGTTTAAGACCATCATGGATTGTCTAAGCCATATAAACTTTTCTGTTACGAAAAAAGCTGCCCTGTCTTCAAATAGACAGGGCAGCTTTTTTGTGTATCACCTGATGCCGTATGCGAATGATTTTCTAGTCATTTAAAATGATGTAAGTGAGGTTGATGGGGCCGTGTACCCCAACCACACGCACCAATTCAATATCCACGGTGGAAGAAGGACCGGAGATATGAACCACGGCACTGGGGAAGTTCTTAGGATCTTTGCGATATTCTTCCGTCAGATACGCCATTGATTGCGTCATGCGCGGTACGATGGTGGAGCGACGCACCACAGCAATGTGGGTGATGGGTAAAAGGCCTACGCTACGGCCGCTTTCGCGAGTCATCGGCTGAAGCAGCGTGCCGGTTTCAGCAATGGCCATGACGGGGAAGGTAATCCCCAAATTGGCATCTTGAGCGTTGTTGATGTTGAATTCGCGGCTTTCGTCCGGTTCCCAAGCCACAAAGGAAAGGCCGTCTTTGCCGTTGGCTTCATCAAATTTTTTCTGAATGCCGTATTTTTCCATTTCTTCCACTTTGGGATAGATGAGCTTACCGCCGCCCCAGTCTTTGATGGCTTCCATCACCACGTCGGCCAAGTTGTCGGGGGTTGCTTCGGTATAGCGAATGGAAAGGGCATCGCATTCTTTTTTGAACATCTCAATGACTTCGTCTTTAGAGAGGTCCTGATACATGGTGACCTGTGGTCCTTTAGAAAGATCGGGCGGATCCACATGGGTGGGCACCGTATCGCGGCCCAACGCCCGGGAGACATTTTTAATAAATTCTTTTTTGTGGGTATCGTTTAACATGAATCAGCGCCCGCCTTTCTCTTGTTCTTTTTTGTGTTTTTTGAACCAATCACGGAATTTACGGGACTGCATCAGATCCATATCCCGGCTTTGGGTCCAGTCGCGAACCACAGGGAGTTTCTGATTGGCTTTGAGGCGTTCGCCGCCGCCCAGCATTTTCATAGCCGGTGCGGCCACTTTTGTGCCCATATCGTAGAGGCGGCTGTTGGACAGACCCAATCCGGCTGCGGTGAAGATGCTCTTTTCGAGAGCCCCCATGAGTTTTTCTTTTTCAACAATCAGCTGGCGGTGACGTAAGAGCATTTCATGTAGAGGAATCTTCACAGGGCAGTGGTCGGTGCAGGCGCCGCAAAGAGTGGAGGCATAAGGCAAATATTTGGCGTGCTCATAGCCTACCAAAAGCGGGGTGAGTACGGCACCCATCGGTCCCGGATAGATGGAGCCGTAGCCATGGCCGGTGATATGACGATAAACCGGGCAAATGTTTAAGCAAGCGCCGCAGCGAATGCAACGCAGCATTTCGCGGAATTCGCCATTTAAGATTTTGGAGCGGCCATTGTCGATGATGATGATGTGCTGTTCTTCCGGACCGTCCACTTCGTCGGCTTTTTTGGGGCCGGTGGTCAAAGAGAAATAACTGGTGATTTTGGCACCGACGGAAGCGCGTACCATCAATTCCATGAGGGCATCCAGACATTCAAAGTTGGGCAGGAGACGTTCCATCCCCAGCATGATGACTTGCACTTTGGGCAAGCTGGTCACCATGCGGCCGTTCCCTTCATTGGTCACCAAGGTGGTGGTGCCGGTTTCTGCCACTGCAAAGTTACAACCTGTGACACCCACATCGGCAGCGAGGAATTTTTCACGCATGTAACGGCGCGCAAAATGGGTGAGTTCTTCCGGATCTTCGGTGCCATTGTAGCCGGTTTGACCGAAGAGGGTTTTGATATTGAAACGATCTTTATGGAGCGCCGGAACCACAATGTGAGAAGGCGGATTCCAGTCGTTCAACTGTAAAATCATTTCAGCCAAGTCGGTTTCATAAACTTCGACGCCTTTTTCAATAAGCGGGCCGTTAAGACCGATTTCTTCGGTCATCATGGATTTGCTTTTTACGCAGGATTTGGCGCCGGCAGCCTGGAAAATTTCCACAGCTTGCTGTACCGCTTCTTTGTCGGTCTGAGCAAAGTATACTTTGGCGCCTGCTTTTTCGGCGTTTTCCGAAAATTGAGTGAGATAATAGTCTAAGTTGGCAAGTACATGGTCACGAATGGCCGCCGCCTGGGTGCGAAATTCTTCCCATTCGGGCACACCGGCCACGATGTTCACACGCTTGCCTTGGAACATATCTTGAGCGGTTTCAATGGCCTGATGTTTAAAATCATCGGCCAAAGCGTTGGTTACCCGTTCTTTAAACGGTTTTGTATCATAAATAATAGCCATGGTTTCCTCCTAAGCCTTAGCGGCAGTTCAGCACTTCGGCAATGTGCATAACTTTGATGGGACGGGGCAATTGTCCCAAGTCGTCCATGCGCTCTAAGCGGCCGGCAATATTCATAAGGCATGCCTGGTCGGCGCCGCAAAGGATGTCGGCACCGCTTTCTACCACATAGCGGGCTTTTTCAGCCACAATTTGCTCAGAGATATCCGGTTGTTTCACCGAGAAAGTACCGCCAAAACCGCAGCAACGATCGGCACGGTTCATTTCCACATACTCCACGCCGTGCACGTTTTGTAGAAGAGTGAGAGGCGGTTCGGCCACACCTAAGAGACGGGTGGCGTGGCAACTTTTGTGGAACGTCACTTTCTTGTTGAGACGAGCGCCTACATCGGTGACACCCAACACATTAACGATGAAATCCGTGAATTCGTAGAGCTTGTCGGCCATGCGCTGTGCACGCATCTGCCATTGAGGCTCATCGGCCAGAAGATTGGCATATTCGTGTTTCATAGCAAAAGCACATGAACCGGAGAGGCTCACAATGCATTCGGCATCTTCAAAAGCAGCAATGGTGTTTTTCATAGCTGCCTTTGATGCTTGCACATAACCGGAATTGATGAGCGGCTGACCGCAGCAAGCCTGTTTTTCCGGAACTGTGATGTCACAGCCGAGGCGTTCTAAAACCTCTACTGCCGCAATGCCAACCTGGGGATAGAACATGTCCACCATACATTGCGTAAACAAATGAATTTTCATACAAACACCTTCCTCTTTCTTGGGATGACTCCCTGTTGTTCGCTTCACACAACAATCATAATAAAAATTAAAATGATGACATTAGACACGAAACTATTATAAGACACAAAACCATTATAACAAGATGCGTGATGGATGGCAAAACATAATTTAATAGAAAATAAGAAAAAATAATGAATACTATTTAAAAAATACATAAAAATAACTTATTTGTCAAATGAAGAAAGCGACTGGCCATTGCAATCGCTTTCTTTGTTTGTTTTTATTTAATATTTAAAATTTCGTCCAATAAGCCTTGTTGTTCTATGACATCGGCCACACTGACTGTTTGTAAACGCTGTTCTATTTCTTGTTGAATGCTTTCAAACAGATTGTGCACGGCACATTGGCCGACGAAATTACGCGAACAAGCTGCCGGATTTTTTAGACATTCACTGATGGTGAGACTGTCGCCCATGGCGTTGATGATGTCATAGATGGAAATATCTTTGGGATCTTTCACCAAAGCATAGCCACCTTTTTTACCCTGATAGGAGATCAGAAAACCTGCATTTTTTAAATTGGTGATGATCTTTAAAAAATAGTTGTAAGGGATGTGCATATTGGAGGAGATTTCTTTGCCGGAAATGCAGTCGTTTGCACCTTGGTTCGATGCCATGTAAAGCATAATGCGTACCGCGTAATCTGTAGTGATATTTAAAGCCACATTCCTCTGCCACCTTTCCTCTGAACAATTTGCCGGACATAATAATACCTACTAAGTCACATTGATATCATCATACATGGAATGCAGAGCTTTGACAATAGTCAAAGATGTCTATATTGAAAAAATGGCTAAAAAGACTTTCTTCAACGTAGATTTTGCAGTGCATAAAAATATAAAAAAATGCACCGAAGTCGGTGCATAAGCGGATGATGGGAATCGAACCCACGTATTCAGCTTGGGAAGCTGATGTTCTACCATTGAACTACATCCGCAATAAAAAGATATATCGTGTGTTTTTTAAGTATACGTGTTCAGGTGGCATTTGTCAAATTTTTTATAAGGTGTTCATATGGATGAAGGTTTGCTGCGTTTTTGACGAGTGCCATTCGGGTAGAACAAATAAAAGGAGATCATAATACAATTGCTGATTCAAAACGGCCTTGTACCTCGATGAACGTCATCGCTTGTAAAGAAGGAAAACTGTTCTTAGACAGCATTGGCGTAAATCACTTGAACGGGACCACATCTTTTATTAAAATAGAGAAAAGGAGGGATTCCAATGATCAGTGAAAAAAATATGGATGAGGGCTGCAAGAACGCACAAAGAGTGGCATCCAAGTATGGTTATACCATTGTTTGTGATGAAGACGAAGTGGAAGAAGCAAAAAAAGTGGCCGATGGCTGCACCAATGCACAGGAAGTGGCATCCAAGTATGGTTACACGGTTGTTTGCGACGATTGATTCTTAAAAATTGCTGCATAGTTGCTACATAATAAAGCGGACCGCACCCCTTTACGGCGTGTGCGGTCCGCTTTTTTGCGAAAAATTCGATGTTTTTTCTGCAGTTTTTGACCGCAAAACCGTGGCCGGGTGTTATACTGAAGCCAAACTGAGGAGGCTTTTCTATGAACAAGGATGTGTATAAAAAAGCGGGCGTGGGCATAAGGCGATGCATTGTTTTTGCCTTGGGCATTGTTTTGGGGGCACGGACGATAAATTGGTTGTCGCTGAAGCAGCGGAGCAAAGACGGTATCAATGAGGGGAGGTATCGGACGCTTGGCGGACAGGAACAATTTGTGCGTTTTTTGGGTAGAAACGTCACCAATCCGGTCATTTTATATCTTCACGGGGGGCCTGCGGCTCCCGACACCTACAGAACGTATGCTTTCGCTCGTTATCTGGCTTGCGATTTTACTTTTATCAGCTGGGATCAGCGAGGCTCCGGCCGTACCTATTTTAAAAACAGGCTGCAAGACCCCGGCAATCACTCTGCATCCTTTGCACAGGCCGTTGAAGATGTCGATCAACTGGTAGATGAACTGCGGACGCGGTTTCATAAGAAGAAAGTGATGATTATGGGCCACTCTTATGGTAGCAGCTTGGGCATGGCGTATGTGGCGGCACACCCGGAAAAAGTGTCGGCTTATGTTGGGGTGGCGCAAGTGCTATCATTTAAAGCCACGGACGGATACAGTTTCCGGAAGGCTTATGAAAAGGCGTTGAGAAAAGGGCATGATGCGCGGCCGATTAAAGAAGCCGTTCATCAATTTTATGCGGAGCTATCTTTGGATAGTTTGCTGCATTTGCGCCGTTTGACGGCAAACTATCATGAACACCGCATCAAAGACAAGTCGGTGTGGCTGACTTTAACATCGCCCCATTTCGGCTTGTATGATTTACTTTGGTTGATTAAAGAAGCGGCATCTTTTAAAAAATACTATGCTCTAAATAAAAAATTATTTCATGCCAGCTTGTCCTTTCATATCAAAAAAGTGGCCATCCCCGAAGACGTGCCTCTTTATTTTATTTCCGGAACCGATGATTGGATATGCCCGGCCAAGCCTATTCAAGATTTTGTGGAGGGGTTGTCTGTTCAAGAAAAATCATTCACTGCCATCAAAGGCTGCGGGCACAATGTGCAGTATGCCGCTCCGCGAATTTTTGCGGATGCGGTGTGTAATTTATTAAGAAACGTTGATTGAATATGTCGCCTCAATGTGTCGATGGCAGCTCTTGTCGCACAGAGTGTGACAATTTATATATCGCGGTGTGTATATGATATTAATCGGAAAGGATGGACATCATGAGATGCAAAAAAATTTTTGGCGCCTTTTTTATGCTGAGCATACTTGCTTTTTTGCTGCCTTCAGGACTTTTGGCAGATGAGGGCGCAAACGCCTGGCATGCGGGTATTGGCAACGGATTGGAATGGCGTATTGAAAATCGCGGCATTGACGATGCCCAAGCTCTGGTGATTCGACTGGCGGAAGGTTGCAAAAGCGGTACGATGAAGGAATTTAGTAAATCGAGCGTTTTGCCCTGGGGAAACGAAATCACCTCTGTTCATCTTCCGGAAGGATTAACCAGAGTGGGCAATTATGCGTTTTATCGGTGTGATAAAATAAAAGGAACGCTTTATATTCCGGCCTCAATCGACAGTTTGGGCATATCTTCTTTTCGCTTTACACGCATCACCGGTATACACTTTGCGCCGCATAGTGCGCTGAAGGTCATTGGTGATGAGTGCTTTCGTTCTTGCTACAACTTAAAAGGCGTGTTGACTATTCCCCAAAGTGTGGCCTATATCGGCGATTATGCATTTTATCATGCGGGTTATGACGGCAATGGAACTGATGCAGGATCGATGCATCTCCGTTTTGAGGAGGGCAGCCAATTAAGAAGCATTGGCATGTATGCTTTTTCAGAGTGCCGTCGCTTAAAAGGGACCTTGGCGATTCCGGAAAATGTGACGGATATTCGAGAACAGGCTTTTTCAAATACGGGCATTCAGACTCTTCATATTCCAAAGCAGTCAACATTAAAGTTGATTTATCCCTCAGCTTTTTTTAAGTGTGATCAGTTGACCGGTGAGGTCACCATACCTTCATCTGTAAAGGCCATTGAATCTTATGCTTTTGCCGGCTCCGGCATCACCGGCGTTCAATGGATGGAACGGCCGAAGAATGGCGTGCCGTGTGTGATTTCTTATGCCGCTTTTAAGGATTGTGTCCGCTTGGAAGGTGTGTTTCGTGTGCCGGATGGTGTATCAGCCATAAAAAAAGGAGCCTTTCAAAATACGGGTATCACGCGCTTTGTTTTTGAGGGAGCGGCCCCTAAAACCATCGAAGAAGAGAGTTTTCAAGGTGTGACAGCCGATGCATTTTATCCAGCGGCATATGGTTCAACGTATGACGATAAGAAAAGAAACTATGGGGGCGTTATTACTTGGATGCCTTACGGCGTGCATATTGGTTTTGACACGCAAACGTCAGAGATTGCCAATCCCCAGGACATGATAACAGGCGAAGACGGTACGTTGAAGCTGTTGCCGGAGGTGAGCCGCACAGGCTATACTTTTGGGGGCTGGTATCGTGACGAACAGTGTACAGGCGATGCCATTACGACAGATACCGTTTTTGATTCAGACACCGTCCTTTATGGAAAATGGACGAAAATCCGTCACACCGTCATCTTTGATGCTCAAGGCGGCAATGTCTTTCCAAATTCTGCACAGACGAATGAGCTAGGATGCCTGGATATGCTGCCGATACCGACAAAAGCAGGTTATGGTTTTGCTGGTTGGTACCGCGAGAAAAATGGTGCAGGAGCGGTCGTTTCGAAAACAACGGTCTTTGATACACCGGTGACCATCTACGCACAATGGATTGAGGATGATGCGGTGGAACCGGCGCCGCCGAAAAAGCACCCACATCATTCGCCTCAGACACTCCCCGAGAACCCAAGAACGGATTCGGATAAAGCAGACGATAAACAATGGCAACCCATCATTTTCTTTATCGACCGGGCAATATATCAACAGGGCGATAGGTACATGGCAATGGATGCGGCGCCGTTCATTTATGAAAACCGCACCATGTTGCCGGTGCGTTATGTGGGTGAGGCCTTGGGCATGCGTGTGGATTATGACGAAGCTTTCCGTACCGCGACACTCAGCAGCGCCCATCGGCGGATAAGCATCCATATCGATAAAGCCGATATGCGACTCAATGGCACACCGGTACTCTTGGCGGTGAAACCGGCCAACGTCAACGGGCGCATCTATCTGCCCATCGGTTTGTTGGCAGATGCTCTGGGCATGACCCGCGACAATCCTTCTTCCGGTCAAGACATCACCTATGATAAAGACGCACGCAGCGTGCGCATCACCGGCACGATGGCGGAGGCCTCTTTCTAAGGACCGTAGTCGGCCTCTGTTGGGATTGGCGGATTGGAGGCCTTCTTTCATTTTTGCGGCCCCTCCTTTTACAGGAGGGGATTTTTTTGCTCTGAAAGTTAATTGAGGGTTACTATTTATGGCATTATATGCTACACTCTTTGAAATAAGAATGTACAACTTTTTTATGGAGGTGATGTGATGATACAAAGACGCCGCCGGGCCGTGCGCGATTTTGCGCGTTTCAAACCGTATTTGTCGACAAAAGCATATACCGAAGCACGGGCGCTTTATTTGGCGCTTTTGGATCTGCCCGTGTCAAAGGCCAACCGCACACACTGCCATCACATGATTTTTCCTTATATTGCGGTCTATAAAACGCTGTCTGGCTGCGAACAAGATGCATTGGCCCATGTCCATGCCATCATGACGCATCAAAAGGTCGCGCCGGCTAATCGCCTGTTGCGGCGTATTTTTCGATTGCCCGGATTGTATCGATTGTTTCCGCAGATGGTGCGCTTGAGCTTGAAAACTACTTATAAAGAAAGTGGCGACGGATTCCAGAGAAAGGTTATTGTGCAGCGGCGCGATTGCATCTGCTTTCATATGTTGCGCTGTCCGTATCAGCGCTATTGTGCGGAACAGGGCGTGCCGGAACTTTGCGATGTTTTTTGTACCAGTGATGAGACGGTGATGGCGGATGTGCATCCTCGCCTTATCTTTGAGCGCAGTCAGACTTTGGGGCGCAGCGGAGAATGCTGCGACTTTTGCTACCGGGTGATTTAGGCGAAAAGGCTAAGACTTGCCTTATATCACGGGAGGCAGGTATTTTGTCCATGTGTGGCAAGGAGCTGCCAATTATAAAAATAAACGAATGAAAGGATGTGCTTTATGAAAAAACCGAACTACAAGAATTGGGTTCCTTTTGAGATGTTGCTCGGTTTGTACGGCAGTGTTGGCATCTTAAGCTTGTTCAGCGGGCTTTATGTGGCACACTGCAGAAAGGCAAACAAGGGCATATCTTTTGCTCTGCTATTGGTTTTGACGATGCCCATTCTGGTGTTGGCTGCTCTGGGGTGTCGTTTGACTTGGATGTACCGTGCGTTTTCGTATAAAGGGAAAAAAAGAATATCGGCCTATATTCTAGACTATGTGGCTGCGCATGTATCCATACCTGATGGAGGCACGGTACTGGATGTGGGATGCGGCAGCGGAGCACTTACTATTATGCTGGCCAAGCTTTATCCTGAAGCCACAGCAGTGGGGCTTGATTGCTGGTCGGGAGGCTATCGTTCTTACAATCAAAAACTCTGTGCAGACAATGCTCGGGCAGAAAATGCAGACAACGTGATGTTTATTGAAGGGGATGCACAGCATTTACCCTTTGCCGATGAACAATTCGATGCAGTGGCGTCGAATTATGTATATCATAACATCAAAAAAGCCGATAAGCAGGCAGTGGTGCGTGAAACATTGCGGACCCTTAAAAAAGGCGGCAGCTTTGCCATCCACGATATTATGCATCCGTCGGCGTATGGCGATGTTTCTGATTTTGCATCTGCCCTGCACAGGGAAGGTTTTGCAGAAGTTCACCTTGTGGACACCACCGAACATTTGCTTGAAAACAAGTGGCAGGCACGGCTTCTTATGTTGAACCATTCTTACTTGCTTTACGGAAAAAAATAATGTATAGCATGAGATGACGGCAGCAGGGCCGTCGTCTTTCTTTTTATCGGTTTTAAACTTATTTAGGTTAAGGGCGCAAAGAGAGCCATGTTCTTATACATCAGCCCGGTTGAAAGCATTTTCAAGTTACAGTAGAATAAAGAATAAATACGGGTACGGTTGATGAAGGGAGGCTGTCATGACGGAACATTTATTGCCCGTTATGCGTCTTTTTTTAGAGGCATTGCTGTTGGACAACGACACAAAAAAGGATATAGAACGGCGCTTGATGTCAGGCGATGGCTTCGGTGATGTTATGGACCAATATATAAAAGACGCTTCTTGGCAGGATCTTTTAGAAGCACATGTCGGCTTGCCTTTTGTGCGCTTGGAAGGGCGCTCGTTACAAGTGCCGCAAGGTTGGACGTTTCGGGAAGCATTACATCAGCATGTGGGAGAATATAGGGATATGGAAGGAGCTGTGGTGGTAAGTGCAGCGCCTCTTTCAGATGAGGTATCGTCCCGCTTGAAGAGGGATAGTGGCCTGAAGTTCGTTTTGGGCGATGCCCAGGAAATTGATGTCGGACTTTTACGCCAGAGGTTTCAAGGCGGCGGACAGTCGAAAAAAATTACCGGCACGCCCTTTTCTTTGAACGAGGAAAGCTCTGATTTGGATGGCTTGATCAGGGAGCTCATTTGGCAAGCGCTGGTTCGTCGGGCATCAGATATTCATTTGGAAGAAAATGATCAAGCTTCGGTACGCTTGCGCATGGATGGTCGGCTCCTGCCTTTGTGGACGTTGGATGGCGGATTGATGGCGCAAATGATCAATCGCTTGAAGCTTCTAAGCGGCATGAATTTGGGTGAGCGGGTATTGCCTCAGGATGGCCGCTTTACAGCGGTCACAGACGAAGGTCTTTTGGATGTGCGTACAGCAGCGCTCATGCCCCGCACCGGAGAAAAAATGGTGCTCCGCCTTTTGCCGCGACAGTTTCGCGCCCGACGTTTGGAAGCTTTGGGCCTTTCCGAATCCGGGGCTGAACGTCTGCGCGAGCTTTCGAAGGCGCTGCATGGTCTGTTGGTTTTTTCGGGGCCGACCAATAGTGGTAAAACCACCTTGCTGTACACCCTTCTGTCAGATATTTGCACCCGCCCTTTATCGGTTTATAGCATTGAAGATCCCATTGAGGCGGCGGTTGACGGGGTGTCTCAAATTCAGATTAATACCAGCCGCCATTTCGACTATGAAGAGGCCCTGCGTGGCGTGTTGCGCATGGATCCGGATGTGGTGATGGTTGGGGAACTGCGTGATGAGAAAAGCGCGCGCATGGCGGTGCGCGCAGCGTTGACCGGACATTTGGTGCTCACCACCTTGCATACGTACGATGCCCAGTCGGTGGTCAGCCG
Source organism: Bacillota bacterium (assembly GCA_023443145.1). Lineage (GTDB taxonomy): Bacteria > Bacillota > Peptococcia > Peptococcales > Peptococcaceae > Peptococcus. The sequence continues at coordinate 12,826 of JAEZVS010000053.1, forward strand.
TTTGGAAGATTTGGGTGTTTCTCGCGAACTCCTGGCCAATGGTCTGTTGGCCGTGATCAATCAGCGTCTGATGGCTGCCGCCTGTCCGGATTGTGCCGGGAGCGGAAAAGCGGCAGACGGTTTTTGTACCGCGTGCGGCGGCAGTGGTCGCCGTGGGCGTCTTCTTGTGCACGAATGCTGGGAGATGGACGACATCGCACGTGCCGATATCAGGAGCGGTCTGGATCCGCTGCGCTTGCGCGAACAGGCAGTGGCCCGAGGCTTTGAGACCTTGGCTGATGATGTGCGCCAAAAGCTGGCGGAAGGTCGTTTGATTGCCGATGAATGGATGCAGGCTCAAAACGGGGGAGAGGGTCATGGCTCATTACCGTTATAAAGCGCTGGATGGAAATGGAAGACGCATGCGTGGTTCTATCGAAGCCGATACCGTTGAAGAAGCAATGAAGCTGATGCAGCGGTCCGGCATTTATCCGGTGGCTGTGGAACCGCACATGGTGTTCTTTCGACAGCGCAAGCTGTCCACTTCTGCACTGATTTTCTTGCTCCGTCAATGGACACGGTTTATTCAGAGCGGTGTTTCTCTGGATGACGGTTTGCGTTTTTTGTATCAAGATATGAAGCCTCGCGAAGTACGTCTTTTTTATGAGCCGCTGTCTCGTTCTTTGGCAGGCGGATATTCGTTAAGCCGTGCACTGCGAGCTTTATCCGTGCCGGAGAAAGACCTTATCGCCGATTGGATTGTCATAGGTGAAGAACAGGGGGATTTAGCTGGCGCCATGAATATGGCGGCGGATGAATTGGAAGACGGGTATACTTTTCGAAAAAATCTTTTGGAGCAGCTGCTCTATCCGTTTTTGGTGTTGATTATGGTGCTTCTGGTCGGGATATTGATGTTGCTGGTGGTTTTTCCCGCTTTGTCTCATACGTACGCCCAATTGGGGGTACAGTTGCCTTTTTATGTGACGCCTTTGGTGGCGGTGGGCAACTTTTTGCACAATCACCGTTGGGTGGTTGCCGGTATGGGATTCTTGATCGCGGCGTTCGTATGGATGGCGGTATGGCGCTGGAAAAGCGGACAAATGAAAAACTTTGTGCGCAGTTTGATGATACGTGTGCCCGGTTTCAAACAGATGCTTTACATCAGTATCTATGTGGCCTTTGCCAAATCGCTGTCTCGATTGGTGTCGGCCGGTGTTGATTTGTCGAGGGCAATGACTATGTTGCGGCGCAGCCGCCGCTATCAACTGGTGGATGATCAGCTGTATGCGTTGGAAGCGGCTCTTTTGGAAGGCCGGTCTCTAAGTCGCGGAGCGCGTCAGGCGGATTTTGTGCCGCATACGGCGGTGCGCATGATGGAGATTGGCGAAGAAATCGGGCAGTTGTCTCAGATGCTGGCGTCTTCCGCCTGTCATTATGAAACCCTTCTCAAGCGAAGAATGCGTTTGTTGATGCGCTTGGTAGAGCCGGCCTTAATTCTCTTTTTGGGGCTCATGATTTTGGTGATGGCGCTTTCCTTTTTTGTTCCGTTGTTATCCTCGTATCAGGCTTTTTTGAATTGAGGTGATTGTGGTGATACATCCCCTTCGACGTCACGCCTTTACGCTGGTGGAAATGTTGGTGGTTCTGACCATTCTTTCTATTCTAATGCTCACTGTGGTGGTTTCTGTGGCTCAGGTGATGGAGCGGGGAAAAGAGGCCCAAATAGAAGCACAAATGGCCCAATTAAAGGCGGCTGCCCAGCTGGCTCAGTCTGATGGCGTGAGTGATTTTTCGCAGGAGCAACTGATCAATAAAGGCTATTTACATCAAGCGATCACGCCGCCTCTTAAAGATCGCCATTATGTGATACACACCCAAAACGGTCTCATCGAAGTTGCTTTGGAAAAGAGGGACGGCTCATGAGACGCCGTGCTTTTACGCTGATTGAGATGGTGGTTGTGCTCTTTATTTTAAGCGTGCTGCTTTTGGTGGCTTTGCCGAATGTGTCGGAGTCGATGGACCGTCAAAAAAGCATGAGCGCTGCCAAACTATTGATGAGCGACTTACACCTGCTGCAAGAAAAAAGCCGATCGCCGGGTATGAAAGGACACTTACGGATTCAAGACAGAGGCAGGGGCTACGACTTGCTGCTGCAGGATGGGAACGGAGATCGGAAGGTTTTTCTCAGTCGAGAAATGCCAAAAAATCTGAAAGTGGGGGTCAATTTATCCACCACGGACGTGGTGCTTTTTAAGGAAGACGGCAGCAGCCAAAGTTTTTGCACTTTTTCTATTTCGCAGATGAATGGAAGCGACCCCTATCAAATTGTGGTGTATAAAACCGGCCGTGTGCGTGAGGGTGGTGTGAGATGAAGACGAGAAGAGCAAGCAGTTTGTTTGAGGTGTTGGTGGCACTCTTTTTGTTGGCCGTCGTTTTAGCGGCCATGTTGTCTCTTTTGCCCAACAGCGGGCTTTGGGCCAATAAAACCCAGTCACAGCGCGTCTTGATCGGCCAGGCAGAGCGTCTGCTGTATGATGAACCTTGGGATGACAGTGAAGGGTTTCTAGCCGTTAACGGAGATGCAACCGCCGTGCGCTATAAGCGTACGGTGCAGCCCGTAGCCAATAGCCGGCATCAAGACCTTTATCGCATTCAGTTGACGGTGACTCAGGGAAGCCAATCTGTTTCGCTGGAAACAGTGAAACGGAGGCCGTCATGAAACGGCCGGCAATGACCTTGGCAGAGGTTTTGGTGGTTTTGGTTATCTTATCTCTGGTGACGTTGTTGGCTGTTCAGATGGTATTGACAGCAGACCGTTTGATTGAGCGGCAAAACGAGCGCCGCCATTTGGAAAGCAGTTTACACATCGGCCTGGATCAAATAGAGGCAGATGCCCGCCGTGCGTGCGGCGTGGTCACCAGAGCGACAGGAAACAAGGGCGAGCCCGAGCTTTTGAGCGAAAAAATTACTTTTATGATGTTCTATCCTCAAACAGGAGGAGATGGTTTAAACGGACCTGCTTTCGTGACCTACGGACTGAAGGAGGATAACCAAAAGGATTATCCTTCAGATGCGCCGAAGTCTCGTCAAGTGCTTTACCGAAAAGAGTGGGCGGAGAGTTTATGGAATAATGCCGGGGATATGGAACCGGTGGTGCGCTATTTGTCTCGAAGCCCGCTCGGTTTACAGGTGCAAGCTTTCGACGATGCAGGTGCAGTCACCAAAAATCCCGATCAGGCGGTGGCCCTTGAAGTGACCCTCAGCGGTGAATTGACCAACGGACAGATGTTATCGGAAACCAAATGGATGCCTTTGGGCGGTATGCAGCCATAAACAGGGGGGATGTGCATATGGATGTATGGATTCAAGAAAACGAACTGGGTTTGCAATGGCAATTTTTGACTGAAGAGGGCACAGCATCCTTTTGTACGGAAAACGCACCGAATATGATGGGTTTTCGATCCGTATGTAAAGCCCATCCGGAGCTGGCGTCAGCCACGCGGTTGGAGTGCCGCCTATCTGCCATGTCTTTTCAGATGTTCGAATGGCCGTCGGTGCTTTCTGAAAACGATGCGGTCGCTGCATTGCGCCAAGCAATGAGCCCTCGCTGGGGTGATGTGATCTTTTTTCAACGCCTGAGTGCTCATTCAGGCGCTACGACACTTTATTTTGCTGCGCTTCTACGGCCTTCACGCGCATTTTGGTCATTGGCCGGTGCCAAAGCAGAAAGGCTGTGGCTGCCGGCGCTTTTTGCCCATCTTCAACCGGCGGAGCTTTTAGACGAAAACCTTTGTTACGGCGGCAAGGTGACGGTGGAACAAAAAACATGGTGGGTGTTGAGCCGGGGCGAGCATCTGCTCATGGCCCTGCCTGCTGAAGACGGCAAGTCCATTGCTCGTCTGCGTATGGTACTGGCTGCCCATGGTTATGGATTGATGGAAGGGACTTTCTGGATCTCTACGGAAGGTGCGCAACCGATACATATCTATGATGATGACGCGCGCCGAGCTCTGCTGGTGCGTCCGCATATTGAAAAAAAGTCGGTCGGGATGGCCGCTGTTTTGCTTTTGGCCGCTATGGCGGCCCTCGGTTTACACCATCATGCAGAGCATCTCTCTCAAGAAGCGGCGCAGCGGCCGGCTTTCAATGTTCAGAGTTCCTCCCAAGGGCAAGCAGCAACCCGATGGGGGAAGTTGGCCGTGCTTGCCGAGAAAAAAGCACAAGTAGAACACGTCACTCTGCATCAATGGCACATCACCGACAATCGGCTATTATTGAGCGGACAGGCACCTTCTAAGTCTGCACTTTCCGATTATTGCCGTCATCTTGAAAGGGAAAAGTCGGTGCGTCGTGTGGTCGTCAACCGCATGAAGAATGAAGAAGGCGGTTTGGATTTTGAATTATTGGTGGATGGGGAGGTGTCTTAATGGGCATTCGATCCGGTTTTTTATA
>JAEZVS010000088.1 GCA_023443145.1 Bacillota bacterium
GATTATGGAAGGTGTGTTGTGCTAGGATGACAAGAAAGACACAAAAATGGAGGGTTTCCAATGAAATATATCGTTTTTCTGGGCGACGGCATGGCAGATTATCCGGTGCCAATCTTAGATGGCAAAACGCCTTTGGAAGTGGCGCACACCCCTTATTTTGACCAATTGGCGCAAAAAGGTGAAGTGGGTATGGTTCAGACCATTCCGGAAGGCATGGCGCCCGGCTCCGATGTGGCCAACTTGGGCGTGATGGGCTATGACCCGGCCCGATATTACAGCGGCCGTTCTCCGCTGGAAGCGGTGAGTATGGGCGTGCCGATGGATGAAGGTGATATTGCCTATCGCATGAATCTGATCACTGTTGAAGGAAAAGGCCCTTTGGCTGAACGCACGATTGTGGATCATTCAGCAGGCGAAATCACCACCGAAGAAGCCCGCGAGCTGGTTTTAGCCCTGCAAGAAGGACTGGATTTGGAAGGCGCCGAACTTTATGCCGGGGTCAGCTACCGCCATTGTCTCATTATTCGCGGGGGCGAAACAGGAGCTGAACTCACGCCGCCTCATGATGAGGTGGGCAAAGTGGCGGGGCCTTTCTTACCGAAAGGGCAAAACAGCGCACTGCTGCGGCGTCTCATGGAAGCATCTCAAGACATCTTAGCGCATCATCCGGTGAATGAAAAACGCAAAGCGGAAGGCAAAAATCCGGCCAATTGCTGCTGGTTTTGGGGTGAGGGAACCAAGCCGGCGTTGACCTCTTTCCAAAGCCTATATGGCTTGTCAGGCGGCGTCATCAGTGCCGTGGATCTATTAAAAGGATCTGCTTTATGTGCAGGTCTCGCAGCGCCGGAGGTGGAAGGCGCCACCGGCACGCTCCATACCAACTATCAAGGCAAGTTGGACGCGGCGCTGGCCATTTTAGAAGATGAAGACTATGTTTACATGCACTTTGAAGGACCGGATGAATGCGGCCATCAGGGCAATGCACAAGATAAGATTAAATCCATCGAGTATTTGGATGAACGTGTCTTAAAGCCTCTTTTGGAGGCATTGGAAGCCCGTGGCTGGGATTATGAAATTTTGCTTTTGCCCGATCATGCCACGCCCATTGTGGAGCGCACGCACACATCGGACGCGGTGCCCTATGTGCTCTATCACAGCAAAAAAGAACTTTTGCCCCACGCTGAAGGTTATACCGAAGCCTTGGCGCGCGCCACCGGGCAGTTTGTGCCGGCAGCCCATACCTTAACCCGGCGCATGCTTGATTTGGCTTGATTTCCCTTCCAGACAACACCATTAATGAGGATATATGAAACGCAACCGCTTCCATGCTTTTGGGAAGCGGTTGCGTTTTTTTATTTTTCCTGAGCCAAAGCTTCTTTCAGTGCTTTTTCCAGCTGAGCCCGGCTCACCACGCCAATGACGTCAAAACCGCCATTGAAAGTGAAATGGGGAATAAGGTCAATGTCTTTTTCTGCAGATTCGGCATCGTCTTCAAAAATGCGGTCCATATAGCGGTTGCTTTCCAAGACGGCACGGGCAGCGTCTGTGTCTAAATCCAGTTCTTTTATAAACGCCAACAGTAAGTTGTGGTCGGATATATCCAGATTTTCCACAAAATGGGCATGGTAAATGCATTCAGAAAGCTCCTGCCCTTTGCCTTGTTCTTCAGCCCAGAGCGTGAGACGATGACAGTCCATGGTGGCTACGTCACGCATGCCTTCTAAATTGTAGCTGAGACCGGCATCAGCGGCCAAACGATTGATACGGGCGTACGTTTTTTTTAGATGTTCTTTCTGTTCGTTGGTGACCAAGTTCAAACCTTCCACAAAGGTACGCTCAGGATGGCTTACCTTGCCGGGCTCCAACTGAAAGACGCGATGATGAATGGTCACCTGTTCGGATATATTGAGGGCGTTGAGTGCGTTCATCAGATGACGTTTGCCAATGTAGCAGTAGGGGCAGGCATAGTCGGTCCAAAAATGTATGATCATATATGGTCTCCTTACTTGTGATAGGGTTCATTGTGTGAAATACGTGCTGTGCGATAAAGTTGCTCTAAAAAAATGACGCGCATGAGCTGATGAGGAAAAGTGAGGTCGGAAAAAGACCAGCATTCATCAGCTTGAGTCAGCAGTGTGGGGGACAACCCGTTGGATCCGCCGATGAGTACGGTGAGATGGGTGTGCCCCCGGCTTTCCAACCGCTCCAAATGACGAGAGAGGCCCGGAGAATCGTAGCGTTTGCCATCAATGGCCAGACAAATCAGGTGGCTCTGAGGATGGATTTTTTTACGAATGCGTTCGGCTTCTATTTCTAATAGGGCTTTGAAGGCCGCATCGGTTTTTTGTAGCGGATCTTTTTCATCGGCAACTTCAGTAATGGTCAGGCGGTGATAGCGCAATAATCGTTTTTCATATTCGCGGCTGGCGCGGCGCCAATAATCCTCTTTCAGCTGTCCCACTGCAATCAAGTGAATGAACATGATGCCTCCTCAGAATGGGGGGCGTTCAGCAGTTTTGCCACTTCGCCGGCATCGGGGGTCACGTAAACTGTGCGCTGGTCGGTGTAAATAACCATGCCTGGACGGGCACCGTTGGGTTTATGCACAAATTTTTTATAGGTGACGTCTACAGGCACCTGAGCGCTGTTGCGTCCTTTGGAAAACCAGGCGGCCAAAAGGGCGGCTTTTTCAACAACGTGATCCGGGAAATCGGTGTTGTGTTGGTGGCGAATGATCACATGGGCGCCGTGAATGTCTTTGGTATGAAGCCACAGATCACTGCCTCGGGACATTTTCAAGGTGAGCTGATCATTTTGGCGATTGTTTCTCCCCACAAAAATATCGAAAGTATCAAAGACCACGTGTAGCGGTTGGCTGGGCGTATCTTTGGCGTCTTTTTTCGAGGGGGCTTTGTCGCGGCGTTTTAAATATCCGGCGTCTTCCAGCTCCAGACGGATTTCTTTTAAATCATCTAAGTTATCCGCCTGATCCAGGCTTAGGGCCACACTTTCCAAATAACGCAGTTCTTCTTCGGTGCGCCGGGCTTGCTCTTCTGCTTTTTGTGCGCCGTTTTTGGCTTTATTATATTTTTTAAAGTATTGCTGTGCGTTTTCATTTGGGGTCTTAGAGGCATCCATGGGAATGGTCATCGGTGTCTGGTCGGGATCATAGAAATTAGTCACCACGGCTTCCGGTCCCTGACGGAGGCGATATAGATTGGCTGTGAGCAGCTCTCCGTAAATGCGCAGAGGCTCGCACGATTCGGCTTCGTAAATTTTGTCCAATTGGTGCCCCAATTTCTTTTGACAACGATTCAGCTCTTGCTGAAGAGAGGCGGTCAGATTGTGCTTTTTTTGCTGAAACTTTTCTTGCGCCTCCTTCAGGTCGTAGTAGCGCTCCAGGAGCACGCTCATGGTGGTTTGTGGATGATTGCGTTCGCCGTAACCGGCCAGCGGAAAAGGGGCAAAGCCTAAAATGTCCGGGCCGTCTTTCAAAAGGGTGGGCGCCCAGTCGCCTTGATGGATGCGTCTGCGCAAACCGGCAATGGCTTCTGTGAGACGTTCATAATCCAATGCACCCAAGGTGGCATTGGTGGCATCCGCATCCAAACCGGCAGCGTCTAAAAGATGGCGCACTGTTTGCGGCCCAACCCCGGCCAGTTTCTCTAAAAGAATTTTTTTGAGTGCGCGGGTCTCCGGTTCAGCTAAAATGGCGGCTATCAAGGCCTCATCATTTAATTGATCGATGGATATTTTGTCCTGTTCCGGTGGCGGAACATAAGGGAGTCCCGGCAAAATTTGGCGATAACGGTTGGTAGAACGCCCAATGCGGCGCATTGCATCTAAAATGATACCATCTTCATCCAACAAAAGCACATTGCTGGATTTGCCCATCAACTCGGCCAGCATTATACGGGTGACCGGTTCTCCAATCTCATTTCTGGCAGCAAAAGTGATTTCAATGATGCGCTCCCAATCCACTTGACGAACGGACTGAATTGTGGCGCCGGACAGATGTTTGCGAAGCACCATCAAAAACATCGGCGGCTCTTTTAGAGAAGGGGGACGCATGTGGGTGAGACAAAGACGGGTATTCTGAGCATTGACAGATCCCAAGAGCATGAAGGTTTCTTTTTGGCGGTGCAGCTGAAAAAGTACCGATTGTGTAGAGGGTTGAATGATTTTATCAACGCGCGCGCCCGGTAGGGCGTGTTGCAATTCTTCGGCCAGTGCGCGAATGGCCATTCCATCCAGAGACAAAGACATCAATCCTTTCTGATCATCAGTATACCACAACACAAACTCTTTATAGGTGGGAATTCACTAATGACGGCCGATAAGCGGTTGTGATATAATCGATATATGTTATCGATCTGTCGAAAGGAGCGATCTCTGTGCCGAAAACCAAAGCGTATAATATTTACGGAAGAACGTTTCATCTTTTATCGGAAAACGATGACAGTTGTGTGAAAGCGGTGGTTGAAAAGCTCAACGACGAAATGCATACCGTTGCCAAGGCATCGCGCGGCCGCTCTTATATGGATGTGTTGCTTTTGGCGGCACTTAATATGACAGAAGCGTTGCTGTTAAAAGACAAAGAGATCAACATGCTTGAGGACGTTATTGACAATGGAGGATTCGGTGACGGCCCGGACAATTATCATATGAATGGAGACTGAGAATGGACAAACAATACATCATTGATGCAATCAAATCTTATGAAAGTGATCATGCCGATTTTTCATTGAGCGTGACAATCGGCCATGTGCTGGTGCACCATAAAACTTTAGAAGCCTTGCCTTACGAAGGCGAATTGGGTGTTAAAAGCCTGCTCGACTATTTGGTGCGCTTAAATTGGGAACCGATTGTTTCCGAAGACGGTGTGTTGGTGGGTGTGAAAAAAGATAAAGAAGAAGTGCACTTAGGTGCCGGCGCCCAGATCAACTGGCAGTATCGGCATTTTATTCACATCAATGAGTTGGAACAGGCCTATTTGGGCTTTGTAGAACTGCTCTTTGAAGAACTGAAGCGACGGGAAGAAATTCTTTTGGCCACCGGTCATCAACCGGTGACGCCGGTTGATCAAATTCAGCCGCTGCCCACGCAAGATACGGCGAGACTTTTAGACTATGCTCAAGGAAACAACGGGCTTAAAGAATATTTGCTTTCTTCAGCCACTATGGCAGTGAGCATGCAGTTTGCCCATTCGGATAATTTCCAAAAGCGCATGCAGTCGGCTTATATTATTCAACCGGCCTTGGCCGCCCTTTTTGACAATGTATCCTGGATCAATGGCCGGCCCAATGATCGCTTGCTTTATAACTTGAATTGCTTGGCTGAGGCGCCGGATCATTATTATAAACTGGCCGGGGCTTTGGATGATACGTTTAAATATCAGGAATTTGCCGACTTTTTAGCCGAGGCGCCGGCGATTGTGCACGGTGAAGGGCCTGTGGATCAAACCATCGGTGCATGTTACGAGGGGCGTGCATTTACTAAAGAAGACCTTGTCCGACATATGTCGCTTTTGCGCGCCGATCTCACCTTCACCGACGACGGTGTGGCATTAGCGAATATAGACAGCGTGCCATATCCTCTGAATATGGCCTATGTGCTCATGATCAAGGCGTTGCTTTATAATCCCGATCATATCACCGCTTTGGATAAAGTGCTGGAGGATATGAAGGACGAAAAACTGTTGTCCGCCCGGACAGATGCCCTTCAAAAAGGTTTGGACGGGAAACTGGGTGACGGCACCCTTTTCGATCTCATTAAAGATTTGTTCTTTATGATTATGCTGACGGTCGAACCCACAGAGCAACATTATTTGCAACCCCTCAACAGTTTGCTCTTTAAAGGTGTGCACACCAAAGAAGTGGGCAAGCGACAGTTCCAAGCGATTGTCGAGAATGAATAACCATCTTTTTTTGTAATAACCTGGGAGAAGACATGAATCCATTAGTTGCTATTGTGGGCCGAGCCAATGTGGGGAAGTCCACTTTGTTTAATCGATTGACGCAAACCCGTGCGGCCATCATTGAAGATGAACCGGGCGTGACCCGAGATCGTCTCTATCGGAGCGCCGAATGGGCCGGAAAAACCTTTCGCCTGGTGGATACCGGCGGCATTGATGCGTTTTCGGATGACGACATCTTAACGCGGGTACGCAGCCAGGCTGAGTTGGCCATTGCCGAGGCCGATCTCATCTTATTTTTGGTGGATTGCCAAACCGGCATTACCCAAGATGATGAAGTTATTGCGACCATTCTGCGCCACAGCCGCAAAAAGGTGATTTTGGTGGTGAATAAGGTACATCAATTTGATGATCTCACCGACACCTATGAGTTTTATAACTTGGGGATGGAAAATTTGATTCCCATCTCTGCCTTAGACGGAAAGAATACCGGCGACTTGCTGGATATGGTTGTGCAGGAACTCTCTGAATTGCCTGAGGTCCATGATGAGCCTGATGATCGTCTGCATATTGCAGTGGTGGGGCGTCCGAATGTTGGAAAGTCGTCTCTGTGCAATGCCCTTCTGGGAGAAGAACGCACCATCGTGAGTGATGTTGCGGGCACCACACGCGATGCCATCGATTCCACTTTCCGGTATCATGGTGAAGAATTTGTGATTGTAGATACTGCCGGTATGCGTAAACGTAAAAAAGTTGATGCCGGTACCGAGCGCTACAGTGTGGTGCGCAGCTTGCGAGCGGTGGAACGGGCCGATGTGGTCTTAATGGTTATCGATGCCGATGAGGGACTTATCGAACAAGACAAAAAAATTGTGGGATATGTCCATGAACAGGGCAAAGGCATTATTGTGGTGGTCAACAAATGGGATCTTGTTGAAAAAGATCAGAATACCATGCACAAAATGGAAGAAAAAATTAAAGCAGAGCTTTTGTTCTTGTCTTATGCACCTTTGGTATTTGTGTCTGCACTTTACAAAGATCGCATTGGAAAAATTATGCCTGTGGTGCAGCAAGTGGCCGAAAATCGTCTCATGCGTATTTCCACCAGCCTTTTAAATGACATTATGCGCGAAGCGGTGCAAAAAAATCCGCCGCCTACAGATAAGGGCAAGCGTTTGAAGATTTTTTATGCCACGCAAACAGCGGTGGCACCGCCCACCTTCACACTCTTTGTAAACGATAAAGAGTTGATGCATTTTTCTTATTTGCGTTATCTGGAAAACCGTATTCGCGATTATATTTCTTTTGAAGGCACGTCTTTAAAAATGGTGCTTCGCAATCGAAAAGAGGATGAGTGATGATAATCATACTGGCCGCAATTTTGGCCTACGCTATTGGATCGGTATCCTTTGCTTGGTTGGTGGCCAAAAGCCAAGGGGTTGATATTTTAAAAGTAGGCAGCGGCAATGCGGGTTTTACCAATGTCTATCGCACATTGGGTATGCGCTATGCTGTTTTTGTGCTTGTCGGGGATATCTTAAAAGGAACGCTGGCTGCTGCTGTCGGCTTCTATTTGTGTGAAACAACCGGTATGTTGGTGGCCTCCGTTTTTGTGATTTTAGGTCATACATTTAGCTTTCTCATCGGTTTCAAAGGCGGCAAGGGTGTGGCCACCGGTGCAGGGGTGCTGCTCTTTGTTTCACCCGTCACTTTTTTGGCATGTGCCCTCACGCTTTCTGTTCTGGCTTTTGTGACCGGCTATATGTCTGTAGGAAGTTTGGCTGCAGCCGTGGTTTGTCCGGTGGTGATGATGCTTACAAATGAACCGCCGCTTATTGTTGGTATTTTTACCATTTGCGCGCTGTTTGTCATCTGGATGCATCGAAAAAATATTGTGCGTCTAAAAAATGGCACAGAAAACAAAATAAGAGGAAAAGGGAGGTCATAACATGGCCAACGTTGCCATCTTTGGTGCAGGCAGCTGGGGTACAGCCCTGGCTCAATCGGCTGCCAGCTCAGGTCAGGATGTGGTGCTTTGGGCGAGGGATGCCCACCAAGTTGCTTCTATGAATGAAATTCGGGAAAATACCCGATATTTGCCCGGCGTCACCTTACATTCCGCTATTCGCATCACCAATGATGTACTTGAATGCGCAGGAAGCGATTGCATGATCATTGCTGTGCCTACGCAAAGTCAGCGTGCTTTTTTACGCGAATACGCGCCGCTTTTAAATGCGGCGGACCTCCTGGTGAACGTGGCCAAGGGGCTTGAAGCAGACAGCGGCAAAAGGTTATCCGCCGTTTATGAAGAAGAACTTTCCGATGTGCGCGCAAAATATAGCGTTCTGTATGGGCCCAGTCATGCCGAAGAGTTGGGACGTGCTATGCCCACTGCTTTAGTGGCTGCCGCCTGGGATGAAAACCTTGCAGTTGAAGTGCAAAAACGTTTTATGTCGGAAGCGCTTCGTGTGTACACCAACAATGACGTGGTGGGTGTGGAGCTGGGCGGAGCTCTTAAAAACATCATTGCTTTGGCTATTGGGATGACCATCGGCTTAGGCTACGGCGATAATGCTCGCGCGGCTCTTATGACGCGCGGCTTAGCAGAAATCAGCCGTTTGGGCGTGGCAATGGGGGCCAATCCCATGACCTTTTTGGGACTCACCGGCGTGGGCGATCTGATTGTCACCTCAACCAGTACCCACAGCCGCAATCGCACGGCCGGTATTCAGTTGGGCGAAGGCAGACCCTTAGAGTCGGTCCTGCAAAATATGGGCATGGTGGTGGAAAGCGTGCCCACTACTCGTGCCGCGTATCAATTGGCCCAAGATCTCGGTGTCAGTGCCCCTATTATTGAACATATGTATGCGGTGCTTTTTGAACAGTTTGATGTGAAAGCGGCAGCCTATGATCTGATGACCCGTACTCGAAAAAGTGAGCAAGAAGATTTTTTGAATTGAACCCTTCTCTCATGAGCCATAAGACTCGTGAGAGATTTTTTGTATAAAGTATGTTATCTTACGTAAAATTAAGATTGTATTATTGCGGGTATGCAACGATATATGCTATATTTGGGCTGATTCAGGAAGGATGGACAGGATGTTTCAAAAAAATTTAAAACGTTTTCGCCATTTGCCCAACAATGTGTGGGTATCTCTTAAAATGTTGGGCGATGAGCGTGTGCCTTTGGCCAATAAACTTAGTTATGTCGGTTTGGCATTGGGTTATTTGATTTGGCCTTGGGATTTTATGGTGGATGTGCCTTTTTTTGGTCAGCTGGATGATGCCGCAGTATTTTTGCTGCTGTATTCGTTTTTTATGTCACGCATTCCTTTGGATATTCGTGAAGAACATGGATGGAAGCGTGCAAAGTAAATGGAGAAATCCGGGCGGCATGTGTTATTATGAATAGGTGGATTATGTGGGAGTTGAGTGCATGAACACATCTCTGGAATTTCATATTGAGCATTTTGAAGGACCTATGGATTTGCTCATGCATCTTCTGGAAAAAAACAAAATTGATATTTCGGACATTCCGATTGCGGAATTAACCGATCAATATTTGGCCTATTTGCGCGAACGCGAGGCCATGAATTTAGAGATTGCCTCCAGTTTTTTATTGATGGCGGCTCAACTCATTCGGATTAAAGTCCGTATGTTGTTGCCTCGGCGTCCCAAAGATGAAGACGATCCGCGCCAACCTTTGGTGGAGCAAATTTTAGAATATCGGTTTGTCAAATCGGTGGCTCAAGAATTGGATCACCGTGCAGAGGCGGAAAGTAAGTTTGTGTCGCGCACGCCCAATAGAGAAGAATGGATGGATGATGTTCAACCAATTTTAGGACCCATCACATTATCGGCAGAAGGTTTGCGGGATCTCTTCTTATCCCTCTTGGTTGAAAAACCGGAAGAACCGGTGGTGCATTTGGTGCAGCGGGATGTATCCATTAATGAATGGGTGGATCGCATTTTAAGGGCATTGAGTGAAAGTGAAGGGCTTTCTTTTGGTCGTCTCGTGGCGTCTTATGACAATCGCCAAGCTCTCCTAGGCTGTTTTTTGGCCATGCTGGAATGTCTGCATCAAAATGATGTGATTATTCGCCAAGATGTGCGTTTCGGCCCCATTTGGATATTGCCGAACGGAGAGGATTTGTTGTGAGTTTGGATTCGTCATATAAAAAAATTATAGAAGGTTTGCTTTTTATTGCTGAGCAGCCGTTGAGTGAAGAGGCTCTGGCAGAGATGCTTCACATAGACCGTGTGAACATCCGAGATCTCTTGAGTGACTTAATGGCTGAATATGGTGCGAACCGGCATGGATTTGTGCTCCGTGAAGTGGGCGGCGGCTATCGTTTTTACGCCGGCGAAGAAGCTTCCGCTTATGCCAGAGCCCACCTTAAGCCGCGCGTACAAAAGCTGTCGGCAGCAGCTTTGGAAACCCTGGCTATTGTAGCCTATCGTCAACCTGTAACACGAGGCGAGATGGAACACATTCGAGGCGTCAACTCTGATGGCGCCCTGCGTACACTGTTGGAGTATCAATTGGTGGAAGAATGCGGACGCAAAGAGGCGCCGGGGCGTCCTGTGCTTTTTCAAACCACCGATTATTTTCTGGAGGCCTTTGGCCTGAACGCACTTGGCGAGTTGCCTGAGCCTTGTGCGATGCCTTCGGAGCACATATCTATAAGTGACGATGGTTCTGAAGAATACCCCTGTCAGGAGGAATAACTATGTGTGGTATTGTTGGATATATTGGTGAACGTTCAGCTCAGGATGTGCTGATGAAAGGGCTTAAAAGCCTGGAATATCGTGGCTATGATTCGGCAGGTCTGGCCATTTTAGACGATGACACCATTGCCGTATCGAAAGAAGAAGGCAAGCTGGATGTGCTGGCCGAAGCCTTGGCCAACCATCCGCTGAAAGGGCATGTGGGTATCGGCCATACCCGTTGGGCGACCCATGGTAAGCCATCTCAGCCCAATGCCCATCCTCATTTGGGTCCTGAGGGTAAGATTGCCGTGGTGCACAATGGCATTATTGAAAACTATCAGGAGTTGAAAAAAGATTACCTAGAGGGACATATTTTCCGTTCTGAAACCGACACGGAAGTGGTGGCGCATCTGTTGGAACATTTTTATGAGGGCGATATTTTTCAAACGGTGCTTAAAGTGAAAGAACTCATTGAAGGATCTTATGCCCTTGAAATCATTTCTTCCGATGAGCCGGACCGCATCGTGGTTTGCCGCAAAGAGTCACCGTTGGTTTTGGGGCTGGGTGATGGCGAACAGTTTGTAGCATCTGATGTGCCGGCGCTGCTTTCTTATACCAAAAAATGTGCTTATCTTGAAAATGGGCATCTTGCTCTGGTTCAGGCCGATGGGGTGCGGGTTTTTTCAGATGCCGGTATTGAAGTGCCTTATGAAGTGGATGACATTCAATGGAGTGAAGAAGCGGCTGAAAAAGGCGGCTACGATCACTTTATGATCAAAGAAATTTTTGAGCAGCCTCACACATTTCATCAAGTGATGGCCGGCCGTTTGGAAGAAGATCGTGTACGGTTTAAAGAATTTGAACTTTCCGTTGATGCGGTTTGTGCCTACCGTGAAGTTTATATTGTGGCCTGCGGGACAGCCTATCACTCCGGACTGGTGGGCAAAACTATTTTGGAAAAAGCGTTGAAACGCCCTGTATCGGTGGAAGTGGCTTCAGAATTTCGTTATCGCGATCCCATGATGGATGAAAATTCTTTGGTGATTTTAATCAGCCAATCGGGTGAAACGGCCGATACCATGGCGGCACTTCGCGAGGCAAAAGCCAAAGGCGCCACCACACTTGCCATCACGAATGTGGTGGGCAGTGCTATATCAAGAGAAGCGGACATGGTCATTTATTTATGGGCAGGGCCGGAAATTTCGGTGGCATCTACCAAGGCGTATACGTCCATGTTGATTGCCCTGTATCTTTTGGGACTTTATTTGGGAGAACGCACAGGACACTTCAGCCCTAGCTTTCTGAAAGAAATGGTTGGAGCTTTAAAAGACCTGCCTCAACAAGCTCAAAAGTTACTTTCTGAAGAATCGCATCAACAGGTGCAAATCCTTTCAGAAAACATTCAACAAGCAGAACATCTATTTTATATTGGTCGCGGCATGGATTGGGCGGTGGCTCAAGAAGGTGCTTTAAAACTGAAAGAAATATCTTATATTCATGCAGAAGCCTATGCCGCAGGTGAACTCAAGCACGGTACATTGGCCCTGATTACGGCTGAAACACCGGTGATTACTGTGGCTCTTCAGGAAGACACCTTTGATAAAACCATGAGCAATATGCAGGAAGTGCTGGCTCGCGGAGCTTCATCCATCGTGATTTTGCCGGAAGGGCGCACCTATTCGGACGAACGTGTGTGCATTGTGCATATTCCGGCTTGCCCGGACTTTCTATCGCCGGCGCTGGCAGCCATTCCCTTACAGCTTCTGGCATACCATACTGCAAAAAATCGCGGCTGTAATATTGATCAGCCTAGAAACTTGGCAAAAAGTGTTACTGTAGAATAACATTCAGCACCCTGAAAGGATGGATGTAATCATGGAGTATTTACCTCTCGGATTTTTCATTCTGGGTTTTCTATTAATTCTAACCGAAATATTTATCCCTGGTTTTGGCGTTTTTGGGATTGTGGGCACGATCTGTGTACTCATCGGAATATATCTTATAGAAGATAATTTGTATATGGCGTTGATTGAAATGGCCGTGGTCATCATTGTAATGGCCATTTTGATGCCGCTTCTGATAAAAATGATGGGACGCAGCGAGCGGGTACAAAAACTCGGTCTTGCTCAATCGCTTACAACTGAAGAAGGGTTCACCTCAAGAAAAGCCGGATTGGAGCAATATATTGGCATGACAGGCACAGCCTTGACCAATTTGCGCCCGGCAGGTGTGATGGTGATGGCAGATGACAAAAGATTGGATGTGGTGACCAGAGGCGATTATATTGACAAAGGTGCTGAAGTTGAAGTTGTGGCCATTGATGGTACGTGGCTGGTGGTCCGTCAATTGAACGGATAGTGCAGCAAAGGAAGGATGAAGAGTATGATTGTTTATTACGGTGTATTTTTGGCATTTGTTATCATCATTGCGGTTTCCCTTTTTGCATATTTTATTCCTGTCGGCCTCTGGGTATCGGCGATGGCGGCCAAAGTGCGCGTGTCTTTGGGAAATTTGGTGGGCATGCGCCTGAGACGGGTCCGTCCGCAGACCATTGTGTTGCCCCTCATTAAAGCCACTAAAGCAGGGCTAAATATTGATATTTCTAAGTTGGAAGCACACTATTTGGCCGGCGGCGATGTTGATCGCGTGGTGGACGCATTGATTGCCGCGGAACGCGCCGGCATCGATTTGGATTTCTCACGTGCCGCTGCCATTGACTTGGCCGGACGTGATGTGCGTGAAGCCGTGATTATTTCCGTCACACCTAAAGTCATTACCACCGCGCCCATCGCAGCAATGGCCAAAAATGGCATTCAAGTGGTGGTCACTGCCCGCGTCACTGTGCGCGCCAACATCGACCGACTTGTTGGGGGTGCAGGGGAAGAAACCATCATCGCCCGTGTTGGGGAAGGGATCGTATCCACTGTAGGGAGTTCAGACAGCCACAATCAAGTGCTTGAAAATCCCGACAGCATTTCCAAAACTGTCTTGGGTAAGGGTCTTGATGCAGGTACTGCTTTTGAAATTCTCTCTATCGATATTGCCGATGTCGATGTAGGCAGAAACATCGGTGCCGAACTGCAAATGGATCAGGCCGAAGCAGATAAGAACATCGCTCAGGCCAAAGCCGAAGAGCGACGCGCTATGGCTGTGGCCACCGAACAGGAAATGAAGGCTAAGGTTCAGGAAATGAAAGCCAAAGTGGTGGAAGCCGAAGCCGAAGTGCCCTTGGCCATGGCTGAAGCGTTCAAGAGCGGCAACCTAGGCGTCATGGATTATTATAAAATGATGAATGTACAGGCAGATACCACCATGCGTGGACAAATCGGCCGCGCCACAGGCGACAGCGACAAATAAGACATCGCTCATTCTGACCTAAAGGAGTGATGGCATGGATGTCATAATGGCGATCATCTTTGTGGGTCTTATTATTCATGGTATTAAGAAAAACCAAGAGAGTCAAAAGAAACGCTCTCAGAAAAAAACACCTGAAGAAAAGCCCATCGCTTACGTAAACACCGAACATCCCAAAGAGGTAAAAGAAACCCGCTATGTGCGCATCGACGATCCCAAATCGCCGAAAAAAGCCGATAAAACGAAGTGGGATAAAACCGTTGACGAATATAAAAAGCGAGCAATGAAAGGGCCGCTGCAAGAATTGGTGACAGCGTTGGAAGAACTGGCGGATGCCGGAAAAAATGTGATTGAGAAACAAGATGCGAAAGGCTCATCCAAACCTTCTGTACAGCCGTCATCTAAAGAGCGGTCGCAACATGTTAAAAACAAGCGCCAGGATAAATATGAGAGACGTAAGCCCCGTTCTACGTCACGGCTGCAAAAAAAGACTGCCCCTAAAGAAGCCGACGATGTCATCGACCTTGAGGTTTCAGAAAACTACACGCCCCGACTGACCACCATGAAAAAAAGCCGTTATGCCAATCGCGGTCTTAAAATTGAAGTGGAAGACATTGATGGGGACGTGCAAAACAAACAGATGACAACACTTGCTTTCGATGGCGATTCGGTGGTGAAGGGTGTAATCTGGAAAGAAATATTGGATAAGCGCGTAAGCTAACGTCTTATTCGCTCACAACAGTAAAAATAAAATGAAAGACAAACCTCGCATTTTCATGCGAGGTTTGTCTTTTTAAGGAATATTTGCCAAATAGAGTGCTATCATGAGTTGTGTATACCAAATAAAAACTATGTGTGCTGAAGAAATTAAAGCCCTCTGAACATATCTTTTGAATAAGATTATTGAAACATGAAATGAAGAGAGAATCAGGAGGTTTTTTTCAAAATGTTATAGTAATTTTTGGCTTATGCACAATAGTTTTTATTTGCTTGCTCTAATAGCAAACAAGGTGTTGACTAATTATTTTGTGTAGGGAATTGCATCATTGCCAGATATATTTTAGCCGCCTTAAAATACTCATCAATTTTTACATATTCATTTGCCTTGTGTGCGCTAAGCATACTACCCGGTCCTAATATGATAGGCGATGCACCAATATGTCTTAAAACGGAAGCATCTGTAGTACCCATAAACCCGCTTTGTTTTAATTGTGTTCCAACTTGATTTATGGCCTTCTGCGCATTTAAAATTAAAGAATGATCTTTACTGGTTACCCATGGATCTCTTTTTTCTATGACATTCACATCAACCTTGAGCTGAGAGTCTTTCTTTCTTAAAGATGAGATACAGTCGTCTAAATATGCCCATATATCATCTGATGTTTGTCCCGGAGAAATGCGCGCATCAACCGTAAACTGGCAAAGATCAGGAACAATAGCTGGTTC
>JAEZVS010000097.1 GCA_023443145.1 Bacillota bacterium
ACACCGGTGCACACGGTTTTCTTCACTTGCGGACGAATGCCCACGATTTCCAATTCGTCGCCGACTTTCAGAACGCCGCGTTCCACTCTCCCGGTGGCCACGGTGCCGCGGCCGGTGATGGAGAACACGTCTTCCACAGGCATGAGGAAGGGTTTGTCCACGTCACGTTCCGGGGTCGGGATGTAATCATCCACTGCTTGCATGAGTTCTTTAATGGCGTTGGCCCATTCGCCGCTGGGATCTTGCAGGGCTTGATATCCGCTGCCGCGCACCACGGGAATGTCATCGCCGGGGAATTCGTATTCGCTTAAGAGTTCGCGAATTTCCATTTCTACGAGTTCGAGGAGTTCTTCGTCGTCCACCATGTCGCATTTGTTCATGAATACGACGATGTAGGGCACGCCTACTTGACGGGCCAACAGAATGTGTTCACGGGTTTGGGGCATGGGGCCGTCTGCTGCGCTCACCACGAGGATGGCGCCGTCCATTTGAGCCGCACCGGTGATCATGTTTTTCACGTAGTCGGCGTGGCCCGGGCAGTCCACGTGTGCATAGTGACGTGCGTCGGTTTCATATTCCACGTGAGATGTGTTGATGGTGATGCCGCGTTCTTTTTCTTCCGGCGCTTTGTCAATTTCGTCAAACTTGGTGTTTTTGGCTTTACCTTCCTGTGCCAACACAGCGGTGATGGCTGCGGTGGTGGTGGTTTTACCATGGTCCACGTGGCCGATGGTACCAATGTTGACGTGGGGTTTTGTGCGTTCAAATTTTTCTTTTGCCATTTTAATTAACCTCCCTGATTAACCCTTATTTTTCGCAATAATTTCTTCGCTAATGGATTTTGGTACTTCTTCAAAATGGTCACTTTGCATGCTGTATAAACCACGGCCTTGCGTTTTAGAACGCAAGTCGGTCGCGTAACCGAACATTTCTGCCAATGGCACAAAGCCGCGAATAATCTGAGTGTTGCCTTGTGCTTCCATACCTTCAATGCGGCCACGTCGACTATTTAAGTCGCCCATGACATCGCCCATATATTCATCCGGAACAGTGATTTCAATTTTCATCATCGGTTCCAAAATAGCCGGATCGGCTTTGGCGGCGCAGTTTTTAAACGCCATAGAGCCAGCCACTTTAAAGGCCATTTCAGAGGAGTCGACATCGTGGTAAGAGCCGTCGATAAGCGTGGCTTTTACATCCACCATTTCATAGCCGGCCAATACACCATTTTGCATGGCTTCTTTAATACCGTTTTCAATGGGCCCAATGTATTCCTTCGGCACCACACCGCCGACGATTTTGCTTTCAAACTGGAAGCCAGATCCCGGTTCCAGCGGTTCCAATTCAATGACCGCATGACCATATTGACCACGACCACCGGACTGGCGCACAAATTTGCCTTCGCCCTGAACTTTCTTGCGGATGGTTTCTTTATAGGAAACCATGGGCTTACCAACATTGGCTTCTACACGGAATTCACGTTTTAAACGATCCACGATGATGTCCAAATGCAATTCGCCCATCCCAGCAATAATGGTTTGACCGGTTTCTTCATCGGTATATGCTTTAAAGGTGGGATCTTCTTCTGCCAATTTGGCCAGAGCAGCACCCATCTTATCCTGATCCCCTTTTGATGCCGGCTCAATGGCAATAGAAATAACGGGATCCGGAAATTCCATAGATTCTAAGATAATTTCAGCGGAGTCATCACAGAGAGTATCCCCTGTGCCGGTATCTTTGAGACCGACGGCCGCAGCAATGTCTCCGGCAAATACTTCGTCAATTTCCGTGCGGTTGTTGGAATGCATCAGCAAAATACGGCCGATGCGTTCGCGTTTCCCTTTCGACGAATTATACACATAACTGCCGGATTTAAGCGTTCCGGAGTAAACTCTGAAGAAGGTGAGTTTACCAACATAAGGATCGGTCATCACCTTGAATGCCAAAGCAGAAAATGGTTCTTCGTCGGAAGGATGGCGTTCGGAAGGTTCTCCACCGGGAAGCACCCCCTGAATAGCAGCCACATCTGTGGGTGCAGGTGCATAATCCACCACCGCATCTAATAAGAATTGAACACCTTTATTTTTAAAGGCAGAACCGCAAAGCACAGGAACCGCTTCATTGGTAATGGTGGCTTTACGAATGGCTTTTTTAATATCCGAAACGGAAATATCTTCCCCTTCAAGATATTTTTCCATAAATTCTTCATCGGTTTCAGCCACGTTATCTAAAAGCATGGCACGATATTCTTCCACATCATCTGCCATATTTTCCGGAATAGGAATTTCCTCATAATTGACCAGATCACTGGAATCTAAAAAGCGATAGGCTTTGCGTTCAATGAGGTCAATAACCCCTTCAAAATGATCTTCGGCGCCGATGGGGAGCTGAAGAATAACAGCGTTGGCACCCAAGCGCGAGCCAATTTGATCACACACATTTAAAAAGTTGGCGCCGGTGCGGTCCATTTTGTTTACAAATGCGATGCGCGGAACGCCATAGCGCACAGCTTGACGCCACACTGTTTCACTCTGCGGCTGAACACCGGCAACAGCACAGAAAACCGCCACAGAGCTGTCAAGGACGCGCAGGGAACGCTCTACCTCCACAGTGAAATCAACGTGTCCGGGCGTATCTATGATATTGATCCGCTTGCCTTTCCATGATGTGGTGGTGGCAGCTGATGTAATGGTGATACCACGTTCCTGCTCTTGTTCCATCCAGTCCATGGTCGCAGCACCGTCGTGAACTTCACCAATTTTATGAGATTTACCTGTAAAGTATAATATACGTTCGGTAGTGGTTGTTTTACCGGCATCGATGTGGGCCATGATGCCAATGTTTCTTGTATCTTTAAGTGCAGAATCTCTTCCCACTTAACTTCCTCCTTTTTGAGACATTACCACCGATAATGAGCGAAGGCTTTGTTGGCTTCGGCCATACGATGGACTTCTTCCTTTTTCTTAACAGCACCGCCAAGGCTGTTGGCTGCATCCATCAGTTCGCCGGCCAGACGCAAGTCCATGGTTTTTTCACCACGTTTGCGGGCAAAAGTGACCAACCAACGCAAACCAAGGGTTTGTCTGCGATCGGCACGCACTTCCACCGGAACCTGATAGTTGGCCCCACCTACACGACGGGCTTTTACTTCCAGCACAGGCATGACGTTTTTAAGTGCTTCTTCAAAAACATCAATGGCTTCTCTGCCGGTTTTCTCTTTAACGATATCAAATGCGCCATAGACGATGCGTTCGGCGGTGCCTTTTTTACCGTCGAGCATAATC
>JAEZVS010000174.1 GCA_023443145.1 Bacillota bacterium
AATGCCATATTGTCTCATCATGGAGATATTGAGCCCAACTGTGTGGAAAGCGTGTTGGTAGCGGCTGCTGACGCCATCTCAGCTGCGCGTCCCGGTGCTCGCCGTGAAACCCTGGAAAATTACATCCGTCGCCTCACCCAGCTGGAAGACATATCCTCCGGCTTTGATGGAGTGGAAAAAACCTATGTGGTGCAAGCAGGCCGTGAGGTACGCGTGATCGTAAAACCGGATAAAATCGACGATGCCAAAAGTGCCAAGCTGGCGTATGATATTGTCAAACGCATCGAAGGAGAAATGGAATATCCCGGCCAGATCAAAGTGGTTGTCATTCGTGAAACCAGAAATGTAGAATATGCCAAATAGTTTAAAGCGGTTGCCTTGGGCAACCGCTTTTTTATGAGAGAATACATTCCGGCGTCCGTATCGCTATGGCAGATAACGCCTAGCGCGCTGGTCGTTCAGCAGAGTCTTCACGGCAGACTGTGAGAGTGAAAGCGGTGGATATGATTGGGAGTTTTTACATATAGATAATTTATATAGGGCACATCGTTCATATTGTTGTAAACAGACGCTGATTTGCTATAATGAAGATGTTTAGAAAGGAGTGATCGCATGATCAAAAAATACTTTATCGCTTCAAGGCCATGGTCTTTTCCTGTTTCAATTGCGCCGATTGCTATTGGCAGCGCTGTGGCGGCATCAGCCGGTTTTTTTGATGTATGGCGGTTTGTTTTAACGCTGATTGCCGGAGTATCCTTACATATTGTGGCAAACTATATTAATACATACGGCTTGTGGCAAACTATATTAATACATACGGCGATTTTAAATCCGGTGTCGATACCTTGGAATGTGCGTTTAAAAGTCCGGAGCTGGTGCGTGGCGAACTTTCCGATAAAGTGATTCTTGCGCTGGGCCTGGCCTTTTTAATCCCTCCGATATGTATCGGCCTTTATTTGGCACAGACTGCCGGCATTTGGCTTCTTGTTTTAGGGGCTTTGGGTGTGTTGGGCGCGTTTTGTTATACAGGTGGGCCAAAACCATATAAATACGAAGGCTTGGGCTCGATTTTTGTTTTCTTTTTGATGGGCATTTTTATGGTACAAGGCGCCTATGTTGTGCAAACGGCACACTTAAGTCTGGCAGCATTTTTTGCTTCACTGCCTATTTCTTTTATCATTTCAGCTATTTTACACGGAAATGATCTGCGTGATATTTCATATGATGTGCAGGCAGGCATTCGCACGTTGGCAACTTTTATCGGTGAACAGCGGAGCTTTCATTGGATGAAGATCCTTTATTTTTTAGCAAATATTTGTTTGATTCTCCCGGTTATTGCCGGTAGTTTGTCTCCGTGGGCGCTGTTGCCCATTGTGCTTTTGCCTTTGACTTTTAAAGAAATCTCCAATGTGGAGTTGGCAAGTGGCGGCAATAGAGAAGCGCTGCTTTCTTTGGAAGGGCGGGCAGCAGGTTATTTCACCATGTTTTCAGCGGTTTATTGTATCGGTATCTTTATGTCGTTAGCGCTGCATTAATATTTTTGCGGCACATACTTTTTGAGGTAGTGCAGTGAAAAAAGGAAGATGAAAGTTTGGCTTTCATCTTCCTTTTGTTTGTTTAAAAACACTTTATTGCATATGCCTCTGTAAAAGAAATGAGACGACCGAAGTCGTCTCCTAAAAAGTCTAACTATTGTGGCCATCTCATAAAGTGTTATTTTTTCGGCAACTTAACGATTATTCCAATCAAGGGTTTCACCGTACATAACTTTTTCGTAGGCAAACAATGCAGGTGCACCACCGGTATGGACAAATAATATGTTTGAATGAGGTGTAAAGTAATCGTTTCGAACGCAATCAATCAAACCGGCCATTGCCTTTCCGGTATATACCGGATCCAACAAAATGTTTTCTGTCTTAGCCAACAAATGAACAGCTTCTACCATGCCTTCTGTTGGCAGTGAATAGCCTTTCCCGACAAATTGATCATGTACAATAACCTTCTCTTTAGGCAAATGAGGTGCCATCTGAAGATAATCCATAGTTGAACAGGCCAGTTTATATACGACATCAGTTTGCAAAGCTTTAGGACGATTGACACTTATTCCGGTCAGCTTCATATTCATCTGCGTTCCTTCTAATCCGACCAAAAGGCCGGCATGCGTTCCTGAACTGCCACTGGCACATACCACTTCATCAATAGAAATTCTTTGATGGAATAGCTGATTACTTATTTCTTGAGCACAAGACACATAGCCCAAGGCGCCAATAACATTCGAGCCGCCGCCCGGGATGATATAGGGCCTTTTACCTTCTGCCTTTAACGCTTCTGCAACAGATTCCATAGCCGCCATCATATCTGTGCCGCCGGGCACTATTTTATAACTTTTTGCGCCCAATAACCGATATAAGAAATTATTGCCGCTTCCATCCCAATTATAGCTACCTTCTACACGTTCCTCTAAAACCAAGTGACAATCGAACCCTTCTTTTACCGCTGCCGCTAATGTCAACCGCCAATGATTGGATTGCACTGCTCCACACGTGATAATGGTATCTGCCCCATGATTTAAGGCGTCCGCCATCAAAAACTCTAACTTGCGTGTTTTATTGCCGCCCATGGTCAAGCCAAGCATATCATCTCGTTTAATAAAGATATTGACTTTATTTCCCAATGCTGCACTAAAGCGGGGCAAGTGCTCAATGGGTGTCTCAAACGGTGTATAAACACGTCGTGGGAATTTTGCCAGATTCATTTTAATACCTCCTATTTATTATTTTCTTGTTCATGAACTTGTCCTTTTATTTCATCAAGATAACTATATACAGTGTATCTTGAAATACCCAATCTTTTTGCAACGGTTTCAACGGATCCTTTAATCATAAAAACACCTTGTGTATTTAAATTGGAAACGATCTTGTATTTATCTTCTTTTTGCATTAAAGGTACTGTAAGATTTGCATGTTCTAATGCGTCGTCGATAAATTGATCCGCCATTTCAGCCACTGTGTTCGGTTTGGATGTTTCTTTTTCAATTTGCGATGTATTGGCATTGTTTAAAAACAAATTTAATTGTTGAACGACTAAAGCCATAATCGATGGATCAATCAAAACACAAAAACATCCATAAACTGTTTTATCATCTTTTATTAAAATACTTAGTGATTTCAAGCGTTTCCCATTTTTAGATTCCATATCCGTTATGAAATATCTCGGAATGTCATCCAAAGGCTTTTTTAAAACATCTAAAATAATATTGGTAACGGCATCACCAACTTTTCGGTTGGTCAAATTTCCCTGAATATATACAAGTGATGCTTGTGGATTTCTTAAATCGTGAATGACAACTTCGCACAAATCACCGAAAAACGCTTGTATGGCATCTGCAAACACTTCGTACCTTTTTAAGTCCATTGAAACCTCCTAAATATTTATGAAATTAACTTACGATTCCATCCAGTTAGTATAGAAAATCCTAAAACTAAGAGCAGCGCCCAACAATAAGGATTATATACAGCTGCAGTTATTGGCGGTAATGGTAGCTGCCAACTATTTGCTATATTTGTAAGCGTACTATACCATACAATTACCGCTATATGCCAAGGTAATATGAAAAATAAGGTACACACAGAACAATCCATCAGATTAGCTCTTCTAGCCGGTGCTAATTTAAATTTTTCTCCTAAAGGTTTAACAAAGCTTGGGCCAACTAATAAAATAGCAGGCGCATTTGCTGCAATAGGAATAGATGCCAAAATTGATATTGTCACAATGGCTAGTTCAGCTTGTTTCACCGTTTTTATTATTGTCTTTGATAAGGAGTGTAGTAATGCATCCATCACACCAGTACACACCAATATTTCTGTAATAGCCAGTACTAGCAGCGTAAATATTATAGCTCCTGAAACGCCAGAAATACCTTGCTCAATAACGCCGGTACTTTCACCTCGTTTTTCCGGAATATGAAAAAGCATCTCTATTTTCAAAAAACCATTTAAGAGACCACATATAACAGCAGTTATGTTACCGTATATTAATGCTTCAATTATATGTCTTTCTCTTAGCGCAGCAACTATTACAATAATAAAGCTAACAAAAACCAATAGTCCTTTTGGATTGATTGTTGCATCAATATTCGGTAAAGTATGAACCTCGCCTCCGCCACCAGTCAGAGAAAATACCACTACAGAAATAAACGCTGCAGATAATGCCAACGGAACTCTGCTTTTAACAACTTCTTTCATCACTGCTTCTTGGGTATATGCAGATACAATGGTTGTATCTGATATTGGTGCAACATTATCGCCAAAAGCTGCACCTGCCAACACTGCCACCGCTAACATAGCGGGATCGGATCCTAATGCAACTCCGGCAGGATATAAAACTGGTATTAACGCTAGAATTGTACCTGTTGAAGTTCCCGTTCCCAAAGAAAATAGCATAGCAGCCAAAAAGGTTAATACTGTAAATATTGATCCTGTTGCATGAGTATTGAATCCCAGCCACAATAACCCTTGTATTAAGCCCCCTGCAACCATAAGTTTACCTAATACACCAGCGAACAACCAAGCTGTAATAATAATGATGCCATTTTTATTCCTTAGGCCGTCAATAATCGTTAAAGCATATTCCCTCTTGTTTTTGGCTAACAGTAAGCCCACTACAAGTGCGCACCAACCGCCTACCCAAAAAGCACTGATACTACCTTTTCCAGCTACGGATAAAATTATCAAAAATATAATTAGAACCAATAGTGGAATGATGCCGCCAATTTTACCGCCATACATTTCTAGTTTTTTAGTATCCATAATATTCCTCCTAACTTCAATGTATTACAAAAAATTTTATACCGCACAAAAAATTGTATCCTTATAGATATGATAAATTGTTTTTATGCGCCTGTCAATAATTTCATTACTTTTTTTTAGGTAAATTGTCATCATTATTCTGATGCCCGGAGGGGATCAGGTTTGTGTAAAATCACTTCTCATGGGTTTGATACTGCGGCACTTTCTCAGCCTGTTATCGAGTTTAAACAGAGGGCCATCAGGGCTTCATCTTTTGGTTTTATCAAGTCGCCTCTTTTCAAGTGATGCTGTCTTACTACGTCGTTGGTGTTTTTGTTATGGACTCTTTGCCATGCGGCCTTACGTTT
Organism: Bacillota bacterium; assembly: GCA_023443145.1. Taxonomy (GTDB): domain Bacteria; phylum Bacillota; class Peptococcia; order Peptococcales; family Peptococcaceae; genus Peptococcus. Next base: position 5,156 of record JAEZVS010000174.1, read on the forward strand.
ATACCTAGTCGATATGCTGTTTTTGATAATTCAGAGTGCTTTGCTTTATTTTAAAATGCGTCGTTCGAAAAATGGATCAATCATCATATATCTCTGTAATGGCTAAGAGCATAAGATGGGAAGTCTTTAGAAGAAAGCTCGGTTGCAGCCGGACGGTCCTCGTGCTATATTTTTTATAACCGTCAGGCTTCAATTGTTGCCAAAGCGGTGTATGCATAAACCATCGACGTTTATCGTGCGGCGAATGGAGAAGGAGAGAATGCGATGTGGGATGTACTGGTGGTGGGCGGCGGTCCGGCCGGCATGACGGCGGCGCTTTTTGCGGCCCGAGCGGGGGCAAAGGTGTGCCTTTTAGAGAAAATGGATACTCCGGGAAAAAAACTTCTCATCACAGGAAAGGGCCGCTGTAATGTCACCACACATATGTCACGAGACGGATTTTTGGCGGCCATACGACACAACGCCCGTTTTATGTATTCTTCTTTTGCTCAATTTGACAATCGTGCGGTGATGGCACTTTTTGAAGATGCCGGGGTGCCGTTGGTGGTGGAGCGGGGAGAGCGGGTTTTTCCTGAAAGCGGTCGCGCAACGGATATACGTGATGCGCTGATGCGTCTTTTAAAAGAGCACAAGGTGGCGGTACATACCCGCGCGGCAGTCATCGCCATCTGTAAGGACGACAATTTGTGGACGGCAGAGACGGAAACCGCCAGTTTTCAAGGACGTACGTTGGTGCTGGCGACCGGCGGATTTTCTTATCCGGCAACAGGATCTACAGGTGACGGGCATCGGTGGGCTGAAGCTTTGAAGCTTTCAGTTACGCCGCCGCGGGCGACGCTGGTGGGACCGGTGACGGAACTGTGTTGGACCCGGGAAGCTCAAGGGCTATCCTTGCGTAATGTGCAGCTGACGATTCGTGACGGGAAGAAAATCCTTTATGACGGGTTTGGCGAGCTTATGTGCAGCCATTACGGTCTTTCGGGACCATTGGCTTTAACGGCCAGCAGCCATTTGAGTGATGAGTGGCAGAAAGGAAAAACCTATCAGGCTGCTGTTGATCTTAAGCCTGCTTTGTCTTTTGATCAGTTGGATGGGCGTCTGCAACGCGAGATAAGCGCCCAGAACAAAAAAGCACTGCACAATGCTTTGAAGAATCTATTACCGCAAAAACTGATTGTTCCGGTGATAAACTTAAGCGCTCTATCGCCCGATCGCCCTATGCATACCCTGCGACGAGAAGAGCGGCAAGGTTTGGTGTCGCTTTTAAAGGCGCTCCCGCTTACCCTTACCGGCCCCAGACCGTTGCGTGAAGCCATTGTGACTGCCGGCGGAGTCAATGTGCGTGCCCTTGATCCCAAGACCATGGCGGTGAAATCTCAGCCGGGGCTTTTTATATGCGGCGAGCTTCTGGATGTGGATGCGGAAACCGGTGGACATAATTTACAAATAGCCTTTTCAACAGGACATGCAGCAGGCTTGGCCGCTGCTCGCGCTGCATTTTTGGGATAGAAACGGAGGATGCTATGCAAATTGCCATTGACGGTCCGGCAGGAGCCGGCAAAAGCACCGTTGCACGCCTTTTGGCAGACCGACTGGGGGTGCTTTACGTTGATACCGGCGCCATGTATCGAGCGCTGACGTTGGCGTGTTTGGAAGCAGAGGTTCCGCCGGAGGAAGGCAACATGTTGACCCATTTGCTTTCTAAGGTGGATATTGCTCTGGAGATTGACCGTGCGGGCGCATTGCGGGTCGTACTCAATCAGAAAGATGTCAGTGAGCGTATTCGCAACCAGGATGTCAGCAATGCGGTTAGTCAATATAGCGCCCTTTCTTCTGTTCGGCAGAAGTTGACGGAAGCGCAGCGCACCATAGCAAAAAATCAAGATGTGGTGATGGATGGACGCGATATTGGCAGCGTGGTCTTGCCGGATGCCGATTATAAGTTTTTTCTGACTGCGTCTGCAAATGAACGGGCGCGCCGCCGTCATCGAGAATGGGCAGAAAAAGGCCGGTCGGTGGATTTTGCTCAGCTCCTCAGCGATATCATTCAACGCGACGAAGCAGATAAAAATCGTGCTTTTGCGCCGCTTATTCAAGCAACAGATGCCGTCTTAATAGACAGCGACGGTCGGACTATTGATGATGTGCTGGAAAAAATATTGTCATTTATTCAAAAAACGCCAAAATAACAATTGGCTTTACGGTTCATATTCGGTATAATAGAAGGGTCTTTATAGAGGTCTTTCAAAGGAGTGGCACATGAAGATAGAAATCGCCAATAATGCCGGTTTTTGCTTCGGCGTGCGTCAAGCCATCGAAAAAGGCGAAGAACTGGCGGCGGAAAATCGCGGCGCCATCGCCACGCTGGGGCCCCTCATCCATAATCCTCAGGAAGTGGGGCGATTGGAAAGTTTGGGCATTACGGCCCACGATAGCTTTGACGATATGCATGAGCCCAATGTGCTTCTGCGCACCCACGGAGTGGCGCCGGAAGTCTATGAAGAGGCGGAACGCCGAGGTTTTCATACCTTTGATTGCACCTGTCCCAAAGTGCAGCATGTGCAAAAAATTGCCAAGCGCCATGCAGATGAAGGCTATCAAGTGTTCATCCTGGGTGATAAGAATCATCCGGAAGTGGAAGGCATTGTGGGATGGACAGGTCATTCGGCCATTGTTTTTTTTGATACGGATGAGCTGTCTCGTTTGGCCGGTGGCTATGAAAAAATTTGTCTGGTGTCGCAAACCACCGAGAAACTGGCGCGCTTTGAAAGCGCAGTGGCTTATTTAAAAAGCCTGGACCTGGACGATCTTAAAGTGTATAACACCATTTGCGCAGCCACCAGAGACAGACAAGAGGACGCCAGCGCGCTGGCAAAAAGAGCCGATCTTATGATTGTGATAGGCGGTTATAACAGCGCCAACACTCGAAAATTGGTGACCATTTGTGAAGATGCAGGTGCGCCCACCAAGCATGTAGAAAAAGCCGGCGATTTACAAAAAGACTGGTTTACCGGCGTCCGACTAACAGGGTTAACAGCAGGGGCTTCAACCCCTGACTGGATTATTAGGGAGGTTATTGACACGATGGAAGAATTAACGATGGAACAAGGTTTGGAACAAGGCTATGGTACACTCGATCCCCTCAATCTTTATGATGTGGTGACAGGTACCGTCGTCAAAATCAACCCCGATGATGTGATGGTTGATGTAGGCGGTAAATCTGAAGGTGTGGTGCCCAAAAACGAATTGTCTTTCCAAAAAGACCCGGTCATTGAAGATGTGGTGAGCGTCGGTGATGAAATTCAAGTGATGGTCATCAAAATGGAAGACAAAGATGGTCACATGGTGCTTTCTAAAAAACGTGCCGATCAGGAAAAAGCAATGGATACCCTTCAGGAAAAATACGACAATGGCGAAATTATTGAAGCCAAGGTCGTCAGCGATGTTAAGGGTGGTGTGATTGTCGATATTGGTGCACGCGGATTTGTTCCTGCTTCCCATCTGGACACGAAATACGTTGAAGATATCAAACAATTCGTGGGCAATACCTACCGCTTCAAAATCATTGAATTCGATCCCAATCCGGAAAACAGAAAGATCATTCTTTCTCGTCGCGCTTTAATTGAAGAAGAAGAAAAAGAAGCCAGAGAAAAACTCTGGTCCACCATTGAAGAAGGTCAAACCTTAAAAGGTACGGTTCAGCGCATTGCCAGCTTCGGCGCCTTTGTGGACCTGGGCGGTGTGGACGGTCTTCTCCACATTTCCGAAATGGGCTGGGGTCGTGTGAAACAGCCTGCCGATGTGGTGAGCGTGGGCGATGAAATTGAAGTTTATGTGTTGTCTGCCGATGAAGAAAAAGGCAAAATCAGCTTAAGCCTCAAAAAATTGCTGCCCAATCCTTGGGGAGAAGTGGACAGCCACTACACCGTTGGCGCCACTGTGCACGGCAAAGTGGTGCGCATTGCTCCCTTTGGCGCTTTTGTTGCTTTGGAAGACGGCGTAGACGGCTTGGTGCATATTTCTCAGATTTCCTGGGAACACATCGACAAAGTGGAAGACGCCCTCTCTGTGGGTGACGAAGTGGATGTGAAAATCTTAGAAGTGGATAAGGAACGTAAACGCATCAGCCTTTCCATTAAAGAACTGAAAGAGCGCCCGGTTTCTGAAGCCCCCAAACAAAAACCTCGCCGCGAAGCACGTCCCAAGACAGACGTGCCTGTGGTTAACGAATCCATCTCTACCGATTTGAGCGATGTATTCGGACAATTCTTAGACAACTCCGAAAGTGCAGACGACGAACAATCGGCTGAATAATTTGCACACCTACTGCCTGCACTCGGCGCGTCCGAGTGCAGGCAGTTTTTATTTTGTCTGACTGTGTGTTGTGCTTGTGTTTGGCGCAAAGGGGCAGTTGTGGTATGATGGATAAAATGGGGGTGCAAGACGCGTGGAAGATAAGAAATCGACGGTCGGTAAAAAAGAAAAGAAAATCGATAAAAAGGCAGAGAAAAAGTCGGAAATTCTATACAATACATCGGAATGGGGCGCCATCCGGGTGGATGAAGAAGTGGTGAGCGCCATCACAGCCTATACAACGCTTGCCACCGATGGGGTGGCCGATATGCAAGGTGGTATGACCGATGGCATTACCGAAATGTTCGGCAAAAAAACGCCGGGCAAAGGGGTGCGCTTGGAACATGGCCCCGAAGGACTTTTTATTGATGTGAGCATCTTGGCCCATTACGGCTATGCCATTCCTGATCTGGCTTTTCACATTCAGAAAACAGTGAAAGAGCAGGTGTACCGCATGACGGGTCTTTCCGTCTCGGCAGTCAATGTGACGGTGCAAGGACTGGTTTTTGGGGCAGGAGATAAGGCAGCGCCTTTAGAGGAGGACGCACATGAATGAATGGCGCCAACTGGCACGCCGCTTGGCATTTTTGTTGATATATGAAGGAGATATGGGTCAACGGGGGATTGATGAACGGCTGGCTGTGCTTCAAGATGCAGGGGCTTTGGCAGATCTCACTGAAGTGTCCGGATTTTATGAAGAGACGCCTGCCGATCAACTTGCCCTTTGGCAGAACGCAATTGCCGTAAATCTTTCCCAGGCTTCACCCAATGCGTTCACATCAGCTGATGATGAAACAGCAGCTGCAAAAGCGGTTGCATCCCACGACGAGATGATTCTTCGCGAGGATGCCCCGGACCAGAGCGGCTGCGCGCAAGGTGCCGATGCGGCACACAAGGGCACCTTGGATGAAAAGGTATCTCCTGCGCACAATAAAGAAATGAAAGCAGTATTGGAGGCCTTGGCTTTTATTGATCAAGCTGTGCGCGGGGTGGCGGCGCATCAGTCGGCCATTGATGAAGTGGTGAGTGAACACGCACGCCATTGGCGCATCACGCGCATGCATTCGGCAGATCGCAGCATTTTACGCTTGGGCACGTGGGAGCTGCTTTTCAGCCCGGATGCCAAAGATGCGGCGTTGGTTATAAATGAAGCGGTGGAACTGGCTAAAATTTACGGCGAAGACGACTCGTATAAATTCGTCAACGCTATTTTAGATGCGGCGTATAAAAAGGAGCGGCCTCTATGATTTGGCAGGTGTCGGCATTGAATCGCCACATCAAACAATTGTTGGAACAAGACGGTGCTTTGGCCCATTTGCACCTGGAAGGTGAATTGGCCAATTTTAAGCGGCAACGCACCAGCGGTCATTGCTATTTTTCTCTAAAAGACGCCCATGCGTCCGTATCGTGCGTGATGTTTCGTTCGGCGGCAGCCAAACTTCTCTTTGATCCTGTTGACGGCACCCAAGTGGTGGTGCGAGGCATGGTGTCGGTTTACGAAAAAAATGGCGCTTACCAAGTGTATGTGGATCAGATGATTGATGCCGGGCGCGGATTTTTACAGCTCCAGTATGAAGCTCTGAAGAAAAAATTGGCTGCAGAGGGTGTTTTTCGCGATGGGGAGACACGGCGCCCGTTGCCGGTTTTTCCTCAAAAGGTGGGGTTGGTGACCTCGCCCACGGGAGCGGTCATCCGTGATATGGTGACGGTGATGCGTCGCCGTTATCCCGGTGTGCAGATTCTTCTGGCACCGGCCATTGTGCAAGGCGCAGAGGGAGCGGTTTCCATAAATGCCGCTTTGAAAGCGCTTTATGAGCGTGACGACGTAGATCTGATCATTTTGGCTCGCGGCGGTGGCAGTCAGGAAGACCTCTGGTGCTTTAATGAAGAAGCGGTGGTACGTCAGGTGCGTCAAAGTCCGGTGCCGATTATCAGCGCCATCGGCCATGAAACAGATTGGACCCTCTGTGACTACGCGGCCGATTTGCGTGCCGGCACCCCTTCTATTGCTGCAGAACAAGCTGTGCCCGATGGACGGGCGCTTCTGGACGCGGTGCGAGAGAAACAACGGCTTATGGCCTTGGCGTTATCCAAACAAGGGGCATTGGCACGGGCGCAATTGGATCGGCGTCTGGCCCACCCTGTGTTCAGCCGTCCCGATTCGCTTATTAAAATGCAGCGCCAGGCTTTGGATGAACGTGTTTTTCAGCTGGATGAAGGGTTGTCGCGATTTCTTGAGCGCAGAAAAGAAGTTCTGTATCGCGCACGTGCACGATTGGAGGCCTTGAATCCGCTGGCTGTTTTAAACCGCGGTTATGCTTACGTGTCTCGAGAGAGCGACGGGGCGTTGGTGAAGCAGGTGGATGATTTGCAGCCGGGGGACGAGGTGCGTCTTCATCTTTCTGACGGCAACTGGCTGGCTGAGGTGCGCACGGCCCGGAGGAAGGACAATTAGACATGGACGAAAAAAAATCATTTGAAACGGCATTGGCCGAACTGGATAAGGTATTAAAGGCTCTGCAGGAAGGCGACATCCCTCTGGAAGACGCCATCGATCAATATCGGTACGGCGTGGCCATGGCGAAACTTTGTGAAGAGAAACTGACGCAAGTAGAAAAAGAAATTGCTCTTTTGTCGGACGGCAAAGAAAGTCCCTTCGTTGTGGAAGCAGGTGAGCGCCATGAGTAAAGCCCAAATGAAGGCTTACGCTGCACGGGTCAATGAAGTGCTGACCACGCTCATTTCGTCGGACGATCCGCGTATGGAGCGCATCATTTCGGCTATGAATTACAGCTTGATGGCCGGAGGCAAACGCTTGCGCCCGGTTTTGATGATGGCTTGCTGCGAAGCCTGCGGCGGCACTGTAAATGATGATGTGGTGCGTGTGGCTTCAGCGCTGGAATGCGTGCACACTTATTCCTTGGTGCACGACGATCTTCCGGGGATGGATAACGACAGTCTGCGCCGCGGCAAGCCCACCAACCATGTGGTTTATGGTGAAGCCATGGCCATCTTGGCCGGCGATGGTCTTTTAACGGAGGGGTTTAGCCTTATTTCTCAATATGCCCCCGATGCGGCCACGGCTGCTGGTCTCATGGCCGAGCTGGCTTATGGCGCCGGTTGGCGCGGAATGGTGGGTGGTCAAGCTCAAGATATTTTGTGCGAAGGTCGTGAAATCGATGCCCTCACCATGCGGTGGATTCACGCCCACAAAACCGGCGCCCTCATCATCACCGCTTGCAGAATGGGGGCCATTTTAGCGGGGGCTGATGCTTCTCACCTGGAAGCCCTCACCCGATACGGCACCCAATTGGGCCTGGCATTTCAAATCACCGACGATATTTTAGATGTGGTGGGCGATGCGGAAAAGATGGGCAAAACCTTAGGTAAAGATGAAGCGGTTCAAAAGGCCACCTATCCCGCACTTTTCGGTTTGGATGAATCGCGCCGTCTGGCGGCGCAGGCGGTTGCAGAGGCAAAAGATGCTTTGGCGGAATTTGGCGCTGAAGCCGACTTTTTGCATTGGCTGGCCGATTACGTGTATCAAAGACAACAATAGGAGGATGGCCATGCTGGAGAACATTCAATCGCCCGAAGATATAAAAAAATATTCCCCGGAAGCGCTTAACCGCTTGGCAAGAGAGATTCGCACCCGATTGATTCAGGTGACGTCTCAAAACGGCGGCCATCTGGCGCCCAACTTGGGTGTGGTGGAGTTGACGCTGGCACTTCACAAAGTCTTTCAAGCCCCTACAGATCAAATTGTGTGGGATGTGGGGCACCAAAGCTATGTGCATAAATTGCTCACCGGTCGAAGTGATGCTTTTTTCGATACGTTGCGTACCTATGGCGGGATGAGCGGTTTTCCCAAACGCCATGAAAGCCCTTATGACACCTTCGGCACCGGTCATGCCAGCACGTCGATATCCGCAGCCACAGGCTTTGCGTTGGCGCGAGATTTAAGAGGAGAGCGCCACAATGTGGTGGCGGTCATCGGTGATGGCGCCTTTACCGGAGGCATGGTCTATGAAGCCATGAACTTTGCCGGTCACCTGGGCCTGAAACTGATGGTGGTCTTAAACGATAATGAAATGTCCATTGAAAAAAATGTGGGCGGTTTAAGCAACACCCTCACCCGCATGCGCACCGATCCCAATTATCAGCGTGCCAAAGAAGATTTAGACGCCACCTTAAAGCGCATTCCCACGGTGGGTCCGCGTATGGCCGATATGGCCGATCGCATGAAAGACACCATGAAGTATCTTCTGGTGCCGGGCAGTTTTTTTGAAGAGTTGGGCTTTAAATATTACGGACCTGTGAATGGCCATGATGTGGAAGCCTTGGTGCGCGTGATGAACAATGCCAAAAAACTGGATCGGCCGGTGCTTATTCATGCCATTACCCAAAAAGGGAGAGGGTATTGGCCGGCAGAGCGTCGTCCCGATCGATTTCACGGCACCGGTGCTTTTGAAATTAAAACCGGTGAGGCGCCTAAAAAGAAGGCGCCTGCTTATACGGATGTATTTGCGCAAACGCTTATTCGTCTGGCAAAAGACGATCCGCGCATTTGTGCCATTACGGCAGCAATGGGGTCCGGCACGGGGGTTGCAAAATTCCGTGAGGTCTATCCCACCCGCAGCTTTGACGTCGGCATTGCTGAGGAACATGCCACCACCATGGC